>DASVYQ010000186.1:0-1691 GCA_036392095.1 Patescibacteria group bacterium | reverse complement strand
TTTGATAAGGGATATGCACATGAATACTTTATTACCAATCTTGAGAAAAATGAAGCTATTATTGAACTTCCTTATCTTCTAATTACAGATAAACCTATTACTACATTGGAACCTCTTTCTAAACTCCTACAAGAATTACATACCCGTCATGCTTCTTTAGTTATTATTGCTCCTTCTTTCTCAACTGAGGCGTTATCTGTATTACTACAAAATAAATTAAGTGGAGCATTATCTAACCTTGCTATTAACGCCCCTTCATTTGGAGAGAATCAACGAGAGATATTAGAAGATATTGCCATTCTTACAGGTGCTACATTTATTTCTGATGCCGCAGGATATAAGTTTGAAGATCTAACTACGAAACAATTAGGGAAATGTGACTATATTACTTCAAGTGATAAATCAACGCTTATTGTCGGAGGTAAAGCAGATGTAACAGAACGAGTAGCTGCAATTAAACATAAATTAGAAGAAGAGGAAGATGATTTTAAAAGTGAAAAACTAAAAGAGCGTTTAGCGAAACTTACAAATGGAATTGCAGTCATTCATGTGGGAGGATATACGGAGATTGAAATGAAAGAACGTAAAGAGAGAATTGATGATGCCGTTCACGCCACACAAGCCGCTATGAAAAAAGGAATCATAGCTGGTGGAGAGACTATCTATCTGTTACTCAGGGAAGAATTAGGCAATAGCTTACCTGAAACATTATTATATAAAGCATTAGAAAAACCATTTAATAAATTAGTGGAAAATGCAGGATTTGATAGTGGAGTTATGCGGGAACGATGGGCTAACTCATTACTGAAAAATAAAGGTGTAGATGTACGAGATGGAAAAGTAAAAGATATGGTAAAGACAGGAATCATTGATCCTCTTTTAGTTGTCTCCTCAGCATTGTATAATAGTATTAGTGTTGCTATTTCGTTACTCTTAACAGAGGCGATAATAACGCCAGAAAGGCAGGTGAAATAAATATGCCAAAATATTCTAGTAAATCAAGTAAAAGTTCAAAATCTAGTAAATCTAGTAAGAAATCAAAAGGTTCAAAAAAAAGTAAATAAGTATGATCTGTAGCAAATGCCACATCGGCAAGAGTGTTATCCATCCCCAGTTTGGGATACTGCCCTGCACTTCCTGTCAGAAAGCACAAGGAAGGCTTCGCAGTCCAAAATCCCCAGTAGAATTTACCTCAGAGTCAATTAAAGAACAACGCAAAGCCTACCGCAAAGATTTTCTTCCCATGCATAATAGAGGAGAGTTAGATAAAGGTTGGGTTGACCGCTTTGGTACAAAGAAAGCAAAGGAACATGGATTTAGTGATCGTGAAATAAAGAAAGCCAAATATGTATGGTCAGGTAGTGATGAATACTACAAATCAGAATGAAATTACAATATAAACCTAATTGGAAAAAAGGAGAGATTATTCGTCATATTATGACAGGGAAACCTTTACTTGTTGTCCATATCTACGCATTAGATATAAATAATACAATTACTTTAGCTTTAGATGTAGAAAATAGATGTGATCCAACACCTGTCTGCTTTGTCCAACAAAGAGATTATAGCTCTTGGGTAACAGATAGGGATTTAGAAATAAAAATGAAAGATGATATACTAGAGTTTGATTATCATCCTGTAAAACTATGATATATTTTCTCATTACAATTATCTCTTTACTTATCGGTTGG
>DASVYQ010000185.1:0-4703 GCA_036392095.1 Patescibacteria group bacterium | reverse complement strand
TGGACTTTCTCCTGATTTAAAGTCCGTAACACAGGGATTTGCCAGTATTGATTACGAATTAGTAGAATACCGTCCAGCAGAGTTAGTCAATGTTGAAGTAAAAATTAATGATCAGGTTATAGACGTATTATCTGAATTTGCCTACCAAGACGAAGCAGAATATGTGGCACGTGAGAAGGCAAAAAAATTAAAAGACTCATTACCTCGTCAACAATTTAGACAAATTATTCAATCAGGAATAGGTGGAAAAATTTTAGCAAGAGAAGAAATTCCACCATATAGAAAAGATGTTTTAGCAAAAATGAGTGGAGGAGACAGAACCAGAAAAGATAAATTGCTTGAAGCACAGAAAAAAGGAAAATCAAAAATGTTGTCTATTTCTAAAGTGGAAATTCCACAAGAAGCACTTTTTTCAATGATAGAAAGTTAAATTAGAGTGCTCCGACAAAGAGAGCTATTCCAGCTACTGCTAAGATTGCACCAATAATACCTGCTCCAACAATAACATCCCCGGGTCCTGTTTTTGGAATCGTTGGCTGTGCCGTTGGTTGTCCTGGATTGGTTGTTGCAGTTGGAGGATTTGATCCAACAGTAATGGCTTGAGAACAACTAGATGGAACACTGGTGTTGCCATTTGCATCGGTAAGAGTTGCAGTGGCAGTAAATACACCATTTGTCTGATATGTATGATTAATTTGTGCATTAACAGATGCAGTTCCAAGTCCTCCACCTGAAGTAACATCTTGTACTGTCCCATCTCCAAAGTTAAACGTAACTTTATTAATTGTAGATGTGCTGCTACTTCCTGTTAACGTAAAAATTGATGATAACGGTGCAGAAGCAGTACTTGTATTGTCAGCAGTTAAAGAATTACATACAGGTCCTGCTGCACTACTTGTTGGGGAAGCTCCTCCACCTCCGCCACCGCCAGATGTTGGTGCTGGTGTATTAGTTGGACTTCCACCTCCGCCACCGCCAGATGTTGGTGCTGGTGTCATGGTTGGGGTTGGTCCGACAATTTGAATTGTTGTTGGAGGAGAAGAACTTAACACATTTTCACTTGGTTGATCTTGTGATGCTAAAGATAGTACTTGCGTACCTGCTGAGAAAGAAACATTGGTAGAGCCACTTTGAGGTGCAGCAATAGGATTAAATGAAATACTTGCAATGGTTGTTTGTGCTCCTGTTAATGGTGTTCCGCTTTGAGGATTAATACCCATAGAAATAGTCATATTACATGTATTGCCAGTACATTTATTACTTGTTTCATCATAGGTTGGTCCATCTAGCGTAACTGTAAATTGATTACTGTATTGATTTGATCCAACTTGAATAAATCCTCCCCCATTTGCAACAGACAAATATGCAGGATTGTAGCTAATAACCATTTTTACAAAAGAAATTGTGTTTTGTCCTGGATCTAATAAAATATCTAAGTTAAATTTTTGACCAACTGTTACAGGGCCATTTAATTGAGAAAATGAGAGAGTACTGGATTTCTGAGCTTTAATTGGGACATGTGTTTGTTGAGATAATAGTCCTAACGTTAATGGAATCGCAAGTAGGATAGCAATTGTAAATCCAAGTAACAGAATTTTTTTATTCATTGAAAAAATAGTACTTTTCCAGCACTTACTTCTATGCTAGAGGAGTGGATATTGCCTGTCAAGCACTGTATAGCTAAACAAAAAATTCTATAGGGTATTGACAACAAATTCATATGTTTGGTATAAATTTAGCAGTCTTATTAATAGAGTGATTCTCACTCATTCCTGTCCGCAGCAATAGTTAATTATGAAAGTGACGCCATTATTTGACAATGTATTAATAGAACCAGTGGAAGCAGAACAAAAAACTGCGAGTGGAATTATTTTGCCAGACAGTGCAAAAGAAAAACCACAAATTGGTGTTGTTAAAGCAATTGGTAAAGGAAAAACAGGACCAAAGGGTGAGGTACATCCAATGGTAGTAAAAGCGGGAGACAAAGTAATGTATAAAAAATGGGGCGGAAATGAAGTTAAAGTAGAAGGAAAAGAATGGACACTCGTTTCTCAAGAAGATATTTTAGCAATCATTGAATAAAAATTATGGCAAAACAAATTAAATACGGATCAGACGCACGACAAAAATTAATTTCTGGTGTTAACCAGTTAGCAAATGCAGTTGTTACAACACTTGGCCCAAAAGGTAGAAATGTTGCCTTAGACAAAAAATGGGGCGGACCGAATGTAATCCATGATGGCGTAACAGTTGCAAAAGAAATAGATTTACCAGATCCATTTGAAAACATGGGTGCACAAATGGTAAAAGAAGCAGCTTCAAAAACTAACGACGTCGCAGGAGACGGAACAACCACAGCAACAGCACTTGCACAAGCAATTATTAATATTGGTTTTAAAAACGTGACAGCAGGTGCAAATCCAATGTTAATCCAATCCGGAATGACAAAAGCAGTAGAAGCTGTAGTTGCAGAAATTAAAAAAATGAGTAAACCAGTAAAGGCTGGAGACGTAGCAAAAGTTGCAACTATTTCTGCACAAAATGAACAAATCGGAAAAGAAATTGCCTCAGCATTAGAAAAAGTTGGCAAAGACGGAGTTGTAACTGTTGAAGAAGGAAAAGGATTAGAGTTATATACAGAATATAAAGAAGGAATGGAATTTGATAAAGGATATGCATCTCCTTACTTCGTAACCAATGCAGATAGAATGGAAGCAGAAATTGAAGATCCATTTATTTTAATTACCGATAAAAAAATTGCAAACCTTCAAGAGATGTTACCATTCTTGGAAAATTTAATTAAAGTTTCTCGAAATTTGGTCATTATTGCAGATGACATAGAAGGCGAAGCATTAGCAACATTAGTTGTTAACAAATTAAAAGGAACATTTAATGCATTGGCAATAAAAGCTCCAGGATTTGGCGACAGAAGAAAAGAAATGTTAGAAGATATTGCAATTTTGACTGGTGGAACAGTTATATCAGAAGATACTGGACGCAAATTAGATTCAATTACTTTAGAAGATTGTGGACGAGCAGATAAAGTATGGGCAGATAAAGAAAACACCAGAATTGTTGGCGGAAAAGGTGATGCAAAAGCACTTAAGGCAAGAATTGCACAAATTAGAGGTGCAATTGATAAAACAACATCTGATTTTGATAGAGAAAAACTCCAAGAAAGATTGGCAAAACTTGCAGGTGGAGTTGCAGTTATCAACGTTGGTGCAGCAACAGAAATAGAAATGAAAGACAAAAAAGAAAGAGTAAATGATGCAGTTGCAGCAACAAAAGCAGCATTAGAAGAAGGAATTGTTTCAGGCGGAGGAGTTGCATTACTTAAAGCCCGAAAAGTATTAGAAACTCTTAAAAAATCTTTAACAGATGATGAAAAAGTTGGAGCAGAAATTTTATGGAAAGCATTGGCAGAACCAATTAAGGGTATTGTAAAAAATGCAGGAGTAGATGAAGGTTGGGTTGTAAAAAGTGTGGAAGAATACAAAGGTACAGAAGACAATTATGGTTACAATGTTATGACAAATTCTTTTGGAGACATGGTAAAAGCAGGAGTTATTGATCCAGCAAAAGTTACCCGAAGTGCTGTTGAAAATGCAGCAAGTGTTGGCATGATGGTATTAACAACTGAAGCATTAATTACAGACATTCCAGAAGAGAAAAAAGCTCCAAGCATGCCAGAAGGTGGAATGGGCGGCATGGGTGGAATGTATTAAAATTAAATAATTTATTTGTTTATGTAACCGCGAAAGCGGTTTTTTTATTGTTTACGAATATTTTTGGAGTAGAGTTAGTGTGGCATATTCGGGGCGGCTTATTTTTGCTTTTTCTCTATCAAAACTTGCATAGGTTTTTTCAAAATGGGGAATTAAAATATTTTTTTGATAGGTTTCTATAATTACCGGATGAATATAATATTTTCTGCAAACTGTTGCGGTGTTTCGTAAATTACTGGATGCCTTTTTAACAGCTGTAGCAATATTTTTCTTAAGTTGTGTTGCATTTTCTGCCGGACCTAAGCCATGAAGTGTTTCTGCAGATAAAACTGTTGCGCCCCAAGTTCTAAAATCTTTCGCAGTTATGTCTTCTCCAGTAACCATTTTTAAATATTGGTTAACATCTGCGCTGTCTACGGTATGTTTGCTGCCATCTTCATTTACATATTGAAAAATTTCATAACCTGGCAATTCAATACATTCTTTAATAATTTTTGCAATTTTTGGATGACTAACACTTACAGTATGTTCTATTCCACTTTTGCCTTTAAACTCAAAAGTTACTTCTTTACCTCGTACTTTTACGTGTCTATTTCTTAATGTTGTTAAACCAAAAGAATTGTTTTCTTTTGCATATTCTTCATTGCCAATTCTTATAAATGTATGTTCTAAGAGCCAAATAACAGTTGCAATAATTTTATCTTTTTCCAATTCTTCTTCTTGCATGTCAGCATAAATCTTATTTCTTATTTTAGGTAGTACCTCTGCAAAGTCAAGAATACTGTTAAATTTATTTTCCTGAGTTTGTTTGACCCAATCTGTATGATAAATATATTGTTTTCTGCCTCTATCATCTACTCCTGTAGCTTGTAAATAGCCTGTTGGGGATGGACAAATCCATACATTAGTCCAGGCAGGTGGAATGGTTAACGCCTTTATTCTCTCAAGAGTTGTATCTGATGAAATTTTTTTGCC
>DASVYQ010000184.1:0-1570 GCA_036392095.1 Patescibacteria group bacterium | reverse complement strand
TTCATTGAAAACTAAAAATAATATTTTTATTTGTAGATTGTTTTAAGTGTGTCAATATATAAAATAATTTTATAAAGATAAGTGTTATATTCCATTGTGCAACTCCTATTGTATTTGTAAAATTACATGTAAATTCACTGTAAGTAAAGTGGAAAATATGGAAAAAAGGAGTATGCAAATGAGAGATAAGAAAGGACCGGTAAATAAAAGAGTAGATTTTCTATCAAATAAATTGAATAAATATTCAATAAGAAAATTTACAGTTGGAACAGCATCTATTTTAATTGGCTCACTAATGTATTTGGGAACTCAACAAGAGGCAGAAGCAGCTGAAAACAATATTGAGAATCCAACTACATTAAAAGATAATGTCCAATCAAAAGAAGTGAAGATTGAAGAAGTAACAAACAAAGACACTGCACCACAAGGTATAGAGGCTAAATCTGAAGTAACTTCAAACAAAGACACAATCGAACATGAACCATCAGTAAAAGCTGAAGATATATCAAAAAAGGAGGATACACCAAAAGAAGTAGCTAATGTTGCTGAAGTTCAGCCGAAATCGTCAGTCACTCATAACGCAGAGACACCTAAGGTTAGAAAAGCTCGTTCTGTTGATGAAGGCTCTTTTGATATTACAAGAGATTCTAAAAATGTAGTTGAATCTACCCCAATTACAATTCAAGGTAAAGAACATTTTGAAGGTTACGGAAGTGTTGATATACAAAGCAATCCAGAGGATCTAAAGGTATCTGAAGTCACTCGTTTCAATAATAAAAGTATTGGAAGAAACGAATTGACAGGAGCATTACAATTAAAGAATAAAGTTTCATTTAAAAATGACTTTGAGTTTAACATTAGAATAGCTAATAATCATCAATCGGTAACAACTGGCGCTGATGGATGGGGGTTCTTATTTAGTAAAGGTGACGGTAACGAATATTTACAAAAGGGTGGTATATTAGGTCCCAAAGGAATGGAAAATTCAGCAGGATTTAAAATTGATACAGGGTATAATTTTAAAGATCCCATGGATAAAGAAGAGAAACAGGCAGGACAAGGATTTAAAGGGTATGGTACGTTTGTAAAAACAGGTGCTGATGGAACTACAGCAAAGGTTGGAACAAACATACCAACAAGAGGTAAAGCGGATAATTCATTCCAATATGCAGATAATTCTATTGATACAACAGATGGAAAATTCCATGGTCAATTACTTAATAATTTAAAATTAGCGTACAATGAAAAATCGGGGATAATGAGAGCCGAATATGCTGGTAAAATTTGGGAAGCTAATATATCAGATTTGGGATTGGATAAATCTGAAGCATATAACTTTTTAATTACTTCTAGTCAAAGACAGGGAACATCTCAAGGTGTATATGCAAATGGTTGGATGAGAACAGATTTAAATAACTCAACATTTAAACTAACGCCTAATCTAGTTAATAAAACAGAAACAAAAACAGTAGAGATACCGTTCGAGACAAAACGTGAATTTAATCCAAAATTACAACCTGGTGAAGAGCGAGTAAAACAAGAAGGACAACCAGGAAGTAAGACAATCACA
>DASVYQ010000183.1:0-9946 GCA_036392095.1 Patescibacteria group bacterium | reverse complement strand
CTGGGTGAGCCGGCAGGGATTCGAACCCTGAACCTAAGGATTAAGAGTCCTTTGCTCTACCGTTGAGCTACCGACCCTGTGCGCGCTCGGAGGGACTTGAACCCCCGACCCTTTCGTCCGAAGCGAAATGCTCTAATCCACTGAGCTACGAGCGCTAATACCTGTATTTTATCAGACTAGAACAGTAAGAATCAAACTTGCCTTGGTCAAAACAACTTTTTTTGATACAATTAAAACCCAACCACTATGGCACCGATTGAAAAAACAAAACAAATTATTAAAAAACTCCCTGAGCATAAGCCTAAACTTGATTTTTTGGCAGCTGTTTTGACTGTTCCGGTTTTAATTACCGTGCTTATTTTAAATTTAAATAATTTAGGTAAAAAAACGACAAATACCACAACGACACCTACACCTACTGCAATGGTCACAACAACTACTCGAGAAGTTCCAATTATTATTGTTTCTAGCCCAACACCAGCTCCAACTAGTAATCCAAATACTTGCAAACAAGAAATTGGACCTCTTACTATTGCTTATCCAAGTGAAAATCAAACAGTAAATGACAGTACAGTTTGTATAAATATTACATATCAAGGAGACGGGTACTGTCCTGTTACTTGGTCATATAAACTAAATAATGGCTCATGGTCTGACTATTCTAACAATTCCGTGTGTATTTCAAATTTACAGCAGGGACAAAATACGTTTCTGTTACAGGTTAAAAGTACTCCTACAGGAGAAACTCAGGTATTTACCAGACATTTTTCCTATAATCCAAATAATATGAATACTCCAACCCCTACACAATCTGGTACAATAACACCAAGCACGACCCCTGTACCAACGCAATAATGAAACCGAAGTTTTTATCTACAATAAAATTTTTTATTGGTTGGCCGTTATCTTTGATAGCGCTTTTTTTTATTGGAAAAGTTATTTTCCTAAATTTTCGCAAAATTATTCCATTTTTATCTCACATTGATGTGTTTCTTGTTTTGCTAAGTGTAGTTTTATTTTTATTTTATTTTTTAGTAAGAAGTTTTTTTTGGCACAAAATACTCATGTATAAAGGAGTAAAAAGTAAATTTATCCATACTGCATATTTGTGGGAAATCTCAGAAATTAAACGATTTATTCCTGGTAATGTTTGGGCAATCGCTGGCAGAACAACTGCTTTTGCAAAAGAAGATGTTTCAAAAAAATCAATTTTAAAATTATGGTTTTTAGAAATGGAATTTTTAGTACTAGGTTCTTTAGTCGCTTCATTGTTTGCAACACCTTTTATGTTAAATACATTCTTACCAGATAATTTTACTGACACGCTTTTTAAAATTGGAATCTATACAATTATATGTTTATTTGTTGTTTTATTTTTATTGAGTAAATATATTATTAGACTGCTTAGTCATTTAAAAATTGCAGTAATACGTCACGCATTCCCACCGTTTACTATTGTACAAAATGCAATACTTCTTTTAATTATGACTCTTGCTTTTGCCTTTTTTGGGTTTGCCACCTTTGCTGGCGTATATGCTATTTTTCCATTACCTACAACTCAGGTAATTATGTTAAGTTCTTTTTTTGTAGCCTCTTTCTTAATAGGATATATCGCAATTATTAGCCCCATGGGCCTTGGAATTAGGGAAGCAGTTATGACGGGGGGATTAGCAAAATTTGTTGTATTAGCAGAGGCCGGATTTGGAGCAATCTTTACCAGAATAGTTTTAATATTTGCAGAAATTATTTTTTTAATTTGTATTCTTCTTTTAGAAAGATTTACACGGCATGGGAAATAAACTAATTACTTTTTTTAATAAACATAAACAAGAAATATTTTTATTTTTTGCTATTGTTGTCTACATCATTTATTTTACAGCTGCAAGTTTTTTACGATACTCAAATTTTTATACCGGCCGCTTTGATTTAGGAAATATGGATCAAACAGTTTGGAATACTGTTCATGGAAGATTTTTTCAGCTTACAAATCCAGATGGAACAAATATTATCTCTCGACTTGCATTTCATGCAGATTTTATTCTGGTACTTTTAGCACCTTTCTATTTGTTTTGGCAAGATCCTCGAATGTTACTTTTAATACAAACAATCGTTTCTGCATTTGGAGCAATTTTTATGTATTTAATTGCAAAACAATTATTAAAAAATAAAAATATCTCTTTAATAATTGCCGTTGCTTTTTTATTAAATCCTAGTCTTGAATATGCAAATCTTTATGATTTTCATGCAGTAACATTGGCAACAACATTTTTTTTAATGGCATTTTATTTTTTAAAATCAAAAAAATATATGTTATATTGTCTTTCATTAATTTTAGCGGCATTAACAAAAGAACAAGTTTGGGTTGTTAGTGCTCTTTTTGGTATTTATACAATTTTTGAGTCAAAGAAAAAAATATTAGGGATAAGCATTACTGTAATTTCATTAATTTTATTTTATATAATTTTTTTTAAAGCAATTCCTCTGGAACATGGAGGGTCTCATTTTGCGCTATCTTATTATTCTGATTTTGGCAGTACACCAAAAAGTATTTTAACAACAATTGTATTTTCTCCTCAAAAAACTGCATCTCTTTTATTTGCTCGTGATAGATTGGTTTATTTATTCGAAATATTTATGCCTGTTGGATTTTTAAGTTTTGTTGCTCCTTTATTTTTAATTTTTACAGGACCGGATATGGCAATAAATTTATTAAGTAATAATTCTCAATTACATCAAATTTTTTATCAATATACAGCTGTTATTTTACCTTTTATTTTTATATCTGCAATACATGGAATTCTTTATATTAGGAAAGTTTTACCAAAAATTCCTTTATTTTCCTTTGGATTATATATATTAATTACTACAATATTTTCTGCATATTTTTTTGGACCTTTACCATTTACCAGAGATCCAAACACAGATATGTTTACGAAACCTCTCCCGTATGCGCAATCAATTGATGCATTTTTAACAACAATACCATTGCAATACAGTGTTGCGGCAACAAATAATGTTGGTTCTCATTTATCACACAGAGAAAAAATATTTACCATTCCTGTTGGTATTGACCAGGCAGATGTTTTAGTTTTCTTACTGAATGATAAATTTGCTCAACCATCTCTAGCAGCACAAAAAGAAATAGTTAAAAATTTACAAAAAGATAAACGATATGTTGAATTATTTAATCATGGTGATTTTATTGTATTTAAGAAAAAACAAGATAAGCTTGCGCCATAAATTTGAGTACGCTATTATAGATATATGATCCAGGTTAAAAAGTTGACCGGAGATTTAGAACCATTTTCAGAAGATAAAGTTATTGCTTCAATAAAGCGCATTGGTATTCCTCAAGAACAACAGCAAGAAGTTTTAAACCATGTCAGATCGATTATATTTGATGGAATTTCAACAACCGAAATTCACAATCATATTGCAGAATTTTTAGAAAAATCTCAACAGCCATATTTAAAAACAAAATATAGTTTGCGCGAAGCCATTATGAATTTAGGACCTACTGGTTATCCGTTTGAAGATTATATTTCTAAAATTTTAGATGAGTTGGGATATACCACACAAATCAGAACAATAGTTCAAGGAAAGTGTATAACTCATGAAATAGATGTTATTGCAGAGAAAAATACTGTTATACCCTCTAAAGTTCTGCTTGAAGCAAAATTCCATAACCAAATGGGTATCAGGACAACAGTGCATGTACCAATGTATACAAAAGCACGCTTTGATGACTGCAAAGAAAAAAACGCATTTACTGAGGTTTGGCTTGTTACCAATACAAAAGCAACAACTGAAGCAATTGCTTATGCACATTGTGTAGGTATGAAAATTATTTCATGGAGTTATCCTGAAGGTGAAGGATTACGGGATTTAGTGGAAAAATTCCATTTATACCCTATTACAGCATTAACAACACTTTCGTTAACGCAAAAACAAAAACTACTAGGAGATAATATTGTCTTGTGTCGTGATATTTGTAATAATCATGAACTTTTAGATAGACTTGCATTATCTGCAAAAGATAAAGAAAAGGTTATAAAAGAAATTGAATTTTTGTGCATGTGACAAATAAACTAAGTAAATTCAGATAATTGTTTTCTTTCCCATCTGTCTGCCCCAAATCCATTAGGAACAGTTGTCAACTTATCTGCATACAATAAAAATCCATTTCTAATAGTATGATCTCCAAATTTGTCATTTAACCTATCTATTGTTTTTTGCAAAGACGTTTTCCTTTCTGTATTTTCAAATAAAAATTGTGGTGTATTATTGCTGTCTATCAAACTTCCTGACCATACAGAAATCATTCGTACCATTGTTGGATTCCACTTGTCTAAAAACTGTTTACAAACAGTAAATAAGTCGAGTCCTGAATCTAGATATTGAGATACTTTTTTTGTACTGTAGTAAGAAGAATCGCCACGAATACCAAGCCCCACTGCCTGTGCTTTTTTACGTAACCGCCTTAGTTTTATTGCAACTTCTTCACATAATTCAAATACATTTTGATACACAATTCTTTTGTTATATTCATTACGAGGCAGGGCATAGTTGCGTCCAACAGATTTCACTCCTGGTGCTTTTGTATAGGGAATAACCGGTTCAAGATCTACTCCTAATCCAACTTGTTTTAAAAATCTTGATTCAATAATACCAAATTCTTGCTGCAGTATTTCTATTGGAGCACTACGAAGTGCAAGAAGAGAATAAATACCTAGTTTATTTAAACGACGTTTTATTTTTTCCCCAATACCGCAAATATCTGTTAGTTCGACTGATTTGTATACCTCATCTAAATTTTGGGGTGTAATAGCAAAGGTACCATTAGGTTTTTTAAGTCCTGATGCTAATTTTGCCAATAATTTATTGTGTGATACACCAATACTTACCGTAATAAAAGGTCCAATTTCTGTTGCAACTTTATATTTAAAAAGTTTAATCAATGAGGCAACACTTCCAAAAAGCCGTACTGTTTGGGTAACATCCATAAATACTTCGTCTATAGAAAAAAGTTCTACAGTTGGAGAAAATTGGTTACATATTTTCAAAAATTGTTTTGAAACTTCTAAATACCGTACAAAATGTGCAGGAACAATAGTTAAATATGGACAAATTTGAATTGCCTCAAAAGTACGGGTAACATTGGGAATTCCAAGAGCTTTTGCTTCACGAGATGCAGCAATAATAGCTGTTCTGCCATTGGTTGCTGTTACTGCTATTGGTTTATTGCGAAGCTTTGGATTATCTTGTTGTTCTACGCTGGCAAAAAAAGAATCAAAATCTATATGAAGAATAATCGGGGCAGCCATATATAAAATTTATACGAATATTTATCGAAAAAAACAAGAGAGCAGACTGTGTCAAACGTAGACATTTTTAAAAAATACCGTATGCGGGAAAAGCGATATTCCCAATTCTTGTCCTGTGTAAACTATAGATAAAAGAGTCACACTGATAACTTCCTCCAATAGTTGAAAATGCTCCTAAAAGTCCATCTTGTTGCAATTCTTGGTGAAGATACCCAACATTTGCGTTTGTACCATAAGGATATGCAAAAACAATTGGAGAAATTCCTAAATGCTGCTGCAATTCTTTTTGCGCAGTTGTTATTTCATACTGATCTTTTGTAGCATTTCCACCACCCACGGCATAATGAGACCATGTATGATTTCCAACGTGTACAAATCCACTATTTATCATTTCTGTTAATTGACCCCATGTATAGTAAGAATTTGTCGGACCATTTACTCCTAAAAGACCTGTGGGTACCAAAACTGTCATTTTTATGCCATATTTTTTAGCTATTGGGAATGCATAATTGTACACATCGTCATATGCATCATCTAAAGTAATTACAATACTTTTCCCAGGAAGAGTTGTATGATTTTTAAGTGCATTTACTAAATCTTCTGCAAAAATTGTTGTAAATCCATGAGAAGCAATATACCCCATCTGCTGATCAAAAAGATTACTGTCTACATTTAATGACGAGAAGCCTCTGGTAATTGCATTCGATTGCGGTGCAACATGGTGATACATTAAAACTGGGACATTTAAACAATACCCTGTATATACAGGAGTTGGAATAAGTGTTGGAGAAGGGGAAGCTGTAGGACTTGGCTCAATTGATATTTTAACGGTTTCCAACGGTGAGATAATTTTTTCCCTTTTACTTTCTTGTGGGTTAAAAGTAAAAAAAACAAGAACAACGACAATAAATAATAAGAACAAACTAATACTACTTAAAACTAAATTATGCCTACGAAATTTTGTCATGAAGAATGTTTTTTACGCCTAAAAATGTATTTAAGCGTAAAGTCAAATAGCCTTCTCCAGAAAGCTCCATGCCAAAGTGTTGAAAGTACTAACAGAATAAATATAGCAACAGCATCTATACTAATTCTTCCTTCTGGTCCAAAGTATGCATTTGGATTAAATCGAAGCCACAGAGAAAACTCATCTAACGTAAGTGCTGCACCCATGCCGTACAGAATGGAAGACAGTCTGTATAACTCATGACCAAATTGAGGTATTCGAATAAATCCAGCAATTAAAAGTAAAAAAATACCCCACACTAAGTGATGAACATGAATGTCATGAATAACAATGTAACGCGTAGGAATAAGAGGGAAAATCTGAAATTCTATGTTATAAACAATAAGCCGAGCTGCAATAAATGTAAGGATAAATGAGGTTAAAATAAGAAATCTTGGTTCTTCTCTGTGCCCCTTAATATTCTTGTTATAAAGGGTTCGAGCATTCTTAAAGTATCCCCACATGATTTTATGGTATAATATATGTACAAAGAGCGCAAGAACGCGCTTTTTTGCTCTAAACCTATGTTTGACCCTAAAAAAATTAGAAATGTTGCTATTATTGCTCACGTTGATCACGGTAAAACAACCTTGGTTGATTTTTTGCTAAAGCAATCACATACTTTTCGAGAAAACGAAGCAGAAATGTTACAAACAACTATTTTGGATAGTAATCCCTTGGAAAGAGAAAGAGGCATTACTATTTTGGCAAAAAATACTGCAATTGAATATAAAGGCTATAAAGTAAACATTATTGATACACCAGGCCATGCTGATTTTTCTGGAGAAGTAGAAAGAACCTTAAATATGGCAGACGGAGCCTTACTTATTATTGATGCTCAGGAAGGTCCTATGCCTCAAACCAAATTTGTGCTTAAAAAAGCATTACAGTTAGGTCTTAAAGTTATTGTTGTTATTAATAAGATAGATAAACCATTAGCTAATATTAATGAAACAATTAACAGAACCCATGACTTATTTTTAGAATTAGCAACTCACGAAGACCAACTTGAATTTCCTGTTTTATATGCTATTGGCCGAGAAGGGAAAGCTGGAAAAACAGTAGAAGAAGCACGAAATGCAACAAATCTAGAACCACTTTTTGAAGCTATTTTAGAAAACATTCCTGCACCTCTTACAGAAGAAGGAGCATTTCAGATGCTTGTTACCTCTTTAGATTATGATTCACACAAAGGCAAACACATTATTGGAAGAATAAAACGAGGAAATGCTAAAAAAGGACAACCTGTTATTTTATTAAAAGATAATGAAGAAAAACAAAACGGAAGATTAGATACTATTTCTATTACCCGCGGTCTTAAAAAAACAGAAGTTGAAGAAGCCGGAGCAGGAGATATTGTTGATATAACTGGTGTTGCAAATGCAACAATTGGAGATACAGTAACAGATCCATCAGATCAAACAGCACTTCCTAGAATTAGTATAGAAGAACCAACAATTAAAATTTCAATGGGACCAAATACTTCTCCATTTGCAGGAAGAGAAGGCAAATTCACCAATTCCCGACAAATTTTAGAAAGATTGCAAAAAGAATTAGAAACCAATGTAAGTTTGCGTTTAGATGTTACAGGGGAACGATTTATGCTTTCAGGCCGTGGAGAATTACATTTGTCTGTATTAATTGAAACACTAAGACGAGAAGGCTACGAATTTGAAGTCGGAAAACCTCAAGTTATTACAAAAAAGATTGATGGTGTAGAAATGGAACCTATTGAAGACGTTATTATAGATATTCCAGATGCATATGTTGGAGCAGTTACTACAGAAATGGGAGTTAGAAAAGGTGAAATGACCAATATGGAAACAGATGGTAAAGGAAATACAAGACTTGAATACAAAATTCCATCTAAAAATTTATTGGGTATTCGAAGTGTTTTGTTAACAAATACCAAAGGCACAGCTGTTATTAATACCATGTTTAATGGTTATGAACCTCTTAAACCATCTCTTGAAAAAATTAGAAATGGCGTTTTAATTGCGTCAGAATCAGGAACAGCATTAACGTATGGTTTACAAAATGCGCAAGAAAGAGGAACAACCTTTATTGATCCTGCAACAGAAGTATATGAAGGTATGATTATAGGAATGCATCCACGAAAAGAAGATATAGAAATCAATGTTATTAAAGGGAAAAAGCTAACCAACATGCGTGCATCAACTGGCGATATTGCAGTCGTTTTAACTCCACCCCTTAAAATGAGTTTGGAACAATACTTAGACTTTATTGAAGAAGACGAATTATTGGAAGTAACTCCTATTAGTCTTAGACCAAGAAAGAAATATTTATCAAAAATAGATAGAGTCCGCTTTGAAAGAACCAAGCAATAGACCTCTTGACCAATTGCTCTCTAGGGTATATACCAATTGTCGCAGTGACTAATATACATGAACAAGAGAGGCAAGGGCAACGTCAGGGAATAAGTCGCAGAGATATACTTAAATTCGGATTAGTTTTGTTTGCAGATATTGTTGCGTTAGATACAATGTTTGCTGTATCACAACCATACCTTATTAAAGCATGGGATTGGATAAAACAACAACGGCATAGAATGGATCTTGTTTGGGCTCAAGAAGTTCCTTGTCTGGCAAGAACAGAAACAATTTATTCATCAGATGCACTACAAAGAACCTATGCAATTGCATCAGGGGATAGCATAGGAGAAGGGTATTATCAAAAAGGAAAACCAGATATTCCAGCTGCAGAATATGCAACAGATGCTATAAATGGAAGCGAATTACTGCCTCAAAGAACACATATACAACCCAATTGGGACCATCTAACAATTGCAAGGGAAGGTTCAAGAATTCATGATGTTCAAGGACAGTTACGAGACCCAAAATTAACTTTAGCTCTACAAACTGAACCGAATATTGACTGGTGGTTAAGTGTTGGAGGAAATGATATTGTCCATGCTTTAGCAAGCAAAGCATCCAGACTTAAAAAAATAGCGAATAATCCTTTTTCACCAGATTTTTTTACTTTGGATGATGAACTATTAGGAGCAATTGCTCAATATCAAGTTGGCTTCTTAAAGCTTTTAAGGCAAATTTCTGGAGTAAATAAAGGAAATATTAAAAGACTGGTTATTGAAGGGTTACCAAATTTAGGAAATGCAGATAGAATTGATTACGTAAGTCGTGATGGGAAAGTGGTTGAAAGCTATCCTCTTAAAGATGAAAAGCTTGGTAAATTTTTTGCAACTAATTTAGCAATTTTAATAAATAATGCAATGAAAGAATCTATTAATCAGTTATTAACAGAAAATCCAGGTATGGATATTTTATTTTTAGATACATTTCACATGTTGGCACCAAACCAACTACTCGGAGAACACCCTTTACCACAAGGTCAAAGAGCAATGGCAGCTAATTTTTTTGGTATGGCTTTTCACGCAGGACAAAATTTAGCAAAACTTATATATCCTGATTTTGGGAAAAAACAAGCTGCAACAACTTCAAGAAGGTCGGCACAAGAACCATGGATTATTCAACTAAAAGCTGCTTAACTATTTATATTTGCAACAACACGAATAGGGGAACCATCTAAAGCTAAGCGCAGGGGAAGAGCAGTAATAGTAAATTTTTTACCTATTAAT
>DASVYQ010000182.1:0-6526 GCA_036392095.1 Patescibacteria group bacterium | reverse complement strand
ATAATCCAGATCTTTGGTATACTTTTGTGTCTCATGGAATGGGACAGGCAAAATTAGTAGTTCAAAGAACAGAAGAGGAAAAAAGATCACCTAAATACTTAGATCAAAAAAATCTTGGTCAAATTGCTAATGATGATGTATGGGTTGAATTCTTAACTGTTAATATAGGTAGTTGGGATGATTCAGATTTAAGAAAAAGAGCAATAGAAGTAGGTCTTAAAGATAAATATGATGATTATTATACTTGGCCATCTTCATATACTCATGGACAATGGGGAGCAATTCGAGAAACAGTTTATGAAAAGTGTGGGAATCCCTTACATCGCTTCCATAGAATTCCTCTTCTTCATTCATTAAATCTTGAAGAAGCAAGAGAGGACATGTATCTATTATTAGATGAAATTTTAAATGAGATCAATAAGGTCTATCCTAAACCTTAGAAAAAAATAAAATCTTTACAATTATATTGAAGGTAGTTTAAAGTTTTAGAGCCAGAAGATAATAACTATACCAAGTGCAATAACAAAAAGAAATTTACAACATCATTCGCAAAACAATAGCTGCGGCTTCGAGGCAAAGTATAGAAGCACCAGCCATAATGGCAATTTTGGTAATAACCCATTTTGGCTCTGTATTGCCAAAAATAACTGCACTTACTTGTGTTGGAACTACAAATCCAAGCCATAAAAACCCTGCCATTGCATATGCATTCCAGCTTGGTTGATAGGCAATAAAAAGATATAAAACAAAAGAAGTAAGAATGGTTGTTACAAATTGAATGCCAAGCATTGCAGGCATCATGCTCATCATTTTTTTCTGTGTTGCTTTTGGTAATTTATCAAAGCCGTGAATTTTTCCCCAAAGACGGCCAAAAAGAGGTGTGTACCAAATTGCGCCAACAATAAATTGGGCAACTGTTGCAAGAAGAATAGCTACGTAATTAATATGCATATACTTGTTGTAATTAATTATTGGAATATTTTAAAAAGGTTGTCAATGCCCATTACCAAATAAGAAGAATGGCGTCGGCTATTTCTTTCATAGATTTTCTTTTGTTCATGGCTTCTTTGCGAATAAAGGCAAATGCATCTTGTTCTGACATGTTTTTCTCTTTCATTAAAATGCCTTTTGCTTTTTCTATAACTTTTCGCTCTTCTAATTGGTTTTCTAATTTACTTACCTTTCGCTCCCATACTGTTTTGGCAAACGCTGAGGCAATAATTTTTACCAAAGATTCTATGGTTTTAATTTGCTCTTTAGAAAATGTATATGGTTGGCGGTTTTGAATATTTACAACGCCAATTGTTCCTGTTTGATTAAGTATAGGGATAGATAAAAAGCTTTCATATTTGTCTTCTGGTAATTGTTTGAATGCCTTAAACCGTTCGTCTAAATATGCTTTTTCTCCAATTGCGACTGTTTTTTGATGCTGTGCAACCCAACCGGTAATACCTTCTCCTTCTCTCATAAAAATACTTTCCATGTTTTCGTGTGGTTTTTTAGAACCAACAAGCGTTAATTGTCGGGTTAATGGATCATAAAAATAGATTAAGCAAGAATCAGCAGGGACAATTTTAACTAAAATTTTTAAAAAGTTTTTTAAGAATTGATTAAAGTCTAATTGGCTGAATACGACAATATCTGAGAGAAGATTAATAACATCGGTAATAGACTGATCAACAGCAAAATTATGGTCCATAGGGAGTTATGCCAGGACTATACCACGTTTAAAGTGGTTAGTCAAAATAGAGTTCGGGGTTGGCGGTTATTTGTTCCCAAGATTGTTGCTGTGGGTTAAAAACAGCTGCTGCGGCAATCATTGCACCATTGTCTGTACAAAGTTTTTTTGCAGGAACATAAAACGTAAAAGGAAGCTGACTGGCAGCAATTTTTTGCTCAAAGGTATTTTTTAACGT
Organism: Patescibacteria group bacterium; assembly: GCA_036392095.1. GTDB lineage: Bacteria > Patescibacteriota > Microgenomatia > Levybacterales > UBA12049 > PPGL01. The sequence goes on along the minus strand of DASVYQ010000182.1, from coordinate 4,610 downwards.
TTGGTTGGCGGCAACACCACCGGAAAGAATAATTGAGGATACATTGTATTCTTCTGCAGCTTTTAAGGTTTTTTGTACAACTACATCGACAATTGCGTCTTGCGTTGCTCTGGCTAAATCTTTTATGGTCTGCTCTGACAGAGTTTTGTTCTCTTTTTCCAGTTTTTGTACTTCTCGTAATACTGCGGTTTTAAGACCGGAAAAAGAAAAATCAAAGGTTTTTTCATGTAACAGAGGTCGTGGAAAATTGTATGCTTTTGGATTGCCTATCATTGCTAATGTTTCTATTGTCGGACCTGCTGGGTATGGCAAATGCAAAAGTCTGCCAATTTTATCAAATGCTTCACCTGCTGCATCGTCACGGGTACCTGCAATCCAGGTAACATCTTGGTGATTTTTAATAACAACTAAGTCTGTATGCCCGCCAGAAATAATAACAGCCAAACAAGGGAGTTGAATATTGCTGTTTTCTATCCAATTGGCATAGATGTGACCGAATAAATGATTAACCGGAATAATTGGCTTGTTCCAAACAAAACTTAATGTTTTTGCTGTTTCAACTCCTACCAACAATGAGCCAATAAGACCTGGACCAACTGTTACAGCAATTGCATCAATATCTGGATTCTTTGTATTTAAATTAGCGTTGCGCAATGCTTCATCTACAACCGGAAGCATGTATCTAATTTGCTCTCTGGCAGCAACCTCTGGAATTATGCCTCCTGTTTTGCTGTGCAGCTGCATAGAAGAGGCAACAACATTAGATAAAAGGGTAAGTGCTTTTGCATCATTTGATTCTATAACTGCTGCGGATGTTTCATCGCAGGATGTTTCTATACCTAAAATTCTCATAGAGATAATTTTACCATGTCTCCGACCTGGAAGTTATATTTTTTGGAGAGCCCTGCATTAATTTCTAAAACGAAATCTGCTGCCTCGGTTGGCTTAACAATTTGCCAGGTGTCGTTTTGAGGAGTTGGATTGGGAAGGCTGTTAATAATGGTTACAATTTTATTTCCATGAATATAAATAATGTCTAATGGGAATTTCATATCTTTCATCCAGAAAGCATAAAGACCAGGCGTATCAAATGGGAAGATCATTCCTGTTGTTTCGGGTAATTCACTTCGTCCAGAAAGCCCGGTTTCTTTTTCTTTTTCTGTTTTAGCAATAAGAAGCGTAAAGGTATGATTATCTATGCTAATTGTTGATTGATGGCTAGAAGAAACAGCAAAAATATTTGCATATTTTTTGTTTTGCATAATAAACATAAAGGCTATGATGACAATAAGTAATCCAAAAACTAAAAATAATTTTTTCATAATTAACTTTCTTTTGATAAAATATTTGCCAAATTGCTTGTTGATTTGTGTGGAATATATTTTGTTACCGCAACTATATTTGCATTAATTAATGCAGCCTGTCTTTGTTTGTGTTTTAAATTTGTGTCATTTTCTGTTGTTGCAATAATGTCAGGTTTGAGCATTTGTAACAGATGGTCGTATTGTTCATTGTTGCTAAAAAGAGGAAGGGGAATAATGTAATCAATGTATCTTATTGCCTTTAGCATGGTAGCTCGTTCTTCTTGAGAATGGATAGGTCTGTTGGGACCTTTAATTTGGGTTAATTTTTCATCACTTTCTAATAAAACAAAAAGCACATCTCCTGCTTTTTTTGCGTTTTCAAAAAGAGCAAAATGTCCTGGGTGAAGAATATCAAAGCAGCCACCAGTTATCACAACTTTTTTTCCGTTTTTATGCAGATTTTCAATTTTTTCTTTGGCAATTTCTGGAGAAATTACTTGGTTCATACGCCTTTGAGCAGATTATAGCAGGTTTTTAAATAGAAGTAATTTTATCCTTGGTTGGTCCCTTTAAGGAATACTGCTTGCCATGGTCTGTAAACAGAAGTAAACGTATCGTTAATAATTACCTTTCCGTCTCTGGTAACTGTTCTGTTAAAGCTTGCTGTTGCACCATTTGCTGCAAAATCAGTTTGCTCAATCCGGCCTACAGGTAAATTTGGATCATCTACATACAGTGGAGCAGGAGCTGGAATTTCATTGGTCACAATCGGTGTTGTCATGCTAACTTGCCTGCCATCTAAAGTACCATATAAATAAAATGTTAAACGCAAGCTTGCCGGGTCAATGGCAGTGAGAATAAGAATAGAATGACCTGTATCATTTTTAAACTTTAAATCAACAGTTGGTACATAAACTGTGGCATCAAGTCCTGGAGGAGCATCTTCCTCATAATACCCAACTCTATAGTCATGTGCATGACGTTCTACAATTGGTAAGCCGGCATTTAAGAGAGCTCTAAAAAATGTGGTAGAAACTTGGCAAACGCCACCGCCGTCGCCTAAAACTGTATGTCCATTTTGAATAACATAAGCTTGTTTATAGCCTGTGTAAGAAGAAACATCCCCTAATGCTTTATCAAACGAAAAAACCTCATCCGGTGCAACAATAACGCCATTTAAGCGTGAAGCAGCAAGAGTAATATTAAAAACTCTGCTTTCTATAGAATGGCGGAAAAGGGAAGTTCCAGTACCAATTAATTCTTTAATGCCTAAATTATTTGCATCCTCTGTTGCAACTTTTGGTTTAACAACAAATACTTTTACCGGAATAGTAAATTCTTGTTTTTTGCCAATTAATAAAAGTTGTGGAATTTTTTGAGAGACTATTTTTTGTATTTCATCAAGATTAGCTTGCTGTCCATCAGACGATGGTCGAAAGGTAGTAACTTTTCCATTCACAACGGTAAACACAGCATCGGTTGCCGGAATATTTGCTTTGCTGGTAATTGGTTGTAAGTCTTGTGTGAGGGCATCTGGGTTATAGGTATAAGAAGGAGGGAGATTGATACCGTATAAATATGCTTTAAATACCAAAACAATATCTGAAAAAATATATTGCGTTCTGCCAATGATGAATGCTTGATGAGCCAGAAGTTGGGAGTTATATCCTGCATTAATGTCTTTTGCAGTAACTGGAATTGCCTGATCATTGTAAGTAAAGGTAAATGTTGTGTCTGCAATGCGTTGATTTTGTGCATCTAAATAATCTTTTGCTTGCTGCTCTGTTTTTCCTCCAAAATTAATGTTATTAATAGAAACTCCCGGATAAATTTTATCTCCATATAATCTTTGGAAAATAATAAATGCAAAACTTATGGTAAAAAAAGAACCAAGTGCAATTCCCACTAAAAACCAAAAAACTGCTTTACTGAAGTGGAAAATGTGGACATGTATAGGGTGATGTTTCTTCATGCTCTTGTTTGAATCCAACTCGTATTATACACTAGATAGGATGGATAATACTTTACAAAATCCTAATTCTGGTCAGCCTTCTAATCAACAATCAGGTCAATTTTCTCCAGCTGGGGATATGCAGCTAGGCGCAATCCCTCAACCAATACAACCATTAACCCAACCTGCAATGCATGGAGAGATTGCTCCTCAAGCTGCTGTGCAGCATCCTGTTGAACCTGTACAACAAAGTCATGACATATTTGCACAGCATCCGCAAACAGTACAACCAGTTGGGGAGCATGTTGTAAATCCAGTACACCAAGAAATAGCACAACAGATGCCAGAACATCTAGCAGCAGAACCTGCTCCGCTGACGCATCCTGCCGAACATATGGCATCAACTGCACCAGCTGAACAACCGGTACATGCAGAAGAAACACTTTCTCATAGAGCGCAACAATTACAGCAAGTACAACAAGAGCAGCATGCACCTGCACCTGCACCTGCTCCTGCGAGTGGAGGTTCCTCCTCTGTTCCACCACAAAATAAAAAAGGCATAGCAGAAGAAAGATCAATGCTTCCGTTGGTTAAAATAATTGTTGGGATTGCTGCATTTTTTATAGTTGGTGGAGGATTACTTTTGCTAATTATGTCTCTTTTTTCAAAAACATCAGCTGGAAAAGTTACGTTGCAGTATTGGGGATTATGGGAAGACCAAGCAGTTATGCAGCCAATTATTAATGATTTTGAAAGACAAAATCCTAATATTACGGTTGTGTATACAAAGCAAGATCCAACTGATTACACACGAAGACTTTTAACAAGAATACAAAATGGTACAGGACCTGACATTTTTAGATTTCAGCCAAGTTGGCTGCCAATGTTAGAGCCTCTTATGCAGCCGTTGCCACAAAATGTTATTACATCTGCTGATTTTACAAAAAATTATTATCCTGTTTTTCAACAGGACTTAATTAAAAACGGCGCAATTTACGGTATTCCTTTAGATATAGATACGCTTGCTCTTTTTACCAATAACGATATTTTTAAAAGCGGAAATCAGCAAGTACCAACAAATTGGACTGATTTTATAACTGTTAGCCGTGCATTAACCACCAAAGACTCAAGCGGAAAAATAAAAGTTGCCGGTGCTGCTATTGGAACATATGATAATATTTTGCACGCACCTGATCTTTTATCGTTGCTTTTTATACAAAACGGAGTAAATATGGCAAATATATCTTCTTCGTCTAAAAATTTATCAGATGCATTAACGTTTTATACATCTTTTGCAAGCAAAGATAGTAGTGTATGGGATACAACACTTGATCCTTCAGCTACTGCATTTGCAA
>DASVYQ010000181.1:0-5259 GCA_036392095.1 Patescibacteria group bacterium | reverse complement strand
CTATATGTTTCTTGTTTTGTCTTTTTAAATGACATATAGTTAGTATATCACGAGTATTTAAAAAAAATGAATAATGCAAAACTTGTTTCTTTAATTCTTCGAATTGGATTAGCAAGCGTTTTTTTGTATGCTGCAGTTGCTGCAACAATTCAACCTGATAATTGGATAGGATTTATCCCTCAATTTTTACGAGATATTTTCCCCCAAAATATATTGCTATTTGGATTTTCTGCATATCAATTTATGCTTGGTATATGGATTTTATCTAATTGGAAAATATTTTTTTCCTCAATTTTAGCTGCAATTACAATTGCAGGAATTATTGCAGCAAATTTTGGAGCATTAGATATTACATTTAGAGACTTTACTATTTTCTTTACAGCTCTGGCATTAGTCGTAGCAAATTTTAAAAAGAAAAAATAAATTTTATTTGTTATAATACTTTCTATGGAAAAAGGAGAAAAATTAAAAATTGAAGATATTGTTAAGGGAAAAGGTTCTGAAGTAAAACCTGGAGATACAATTGTTGTCCATTACAAAGGCACATTTTTAGATGGCAAAAAATTTGATAGTAGTTATGACAGAAAAGAGCCATTTGAAGTAGTAATTGGTGCAGGACATGTAATTAAGGGATGGGATGTTGGGATTATTGGAATGAAAGTTGGCGGGAAAAGAAAACTAACTATTCCCTATGATTTGGCGTATGGAAAATATGGGGCAGGGACTATTCCGGGATTTGCAACCTTAGTATTCGAAGTTGAATTAGTAAAAATTAAATAATTTTAACTATTCCTTACAATTTTTTATTCTCTTTCACTCCTTACAAAAAAACTTCATTGAAGCAAGTTTAGAAATTATTGTAATTGCAAATAAATAATATCCGATTTAAATACTTTGAGAATTAAGATCATTAGAAATTGAGGAAAAAGGAATAATCACTTTTCTTACCCCTGCAGCATATGGACCTACTTGTGCAGGATCAAATATTAAAACCAAAGCATTTTTCGTTAAAACAAATTTTTGAAAATTTTCTTTTTTTGGTAAAGTTCCATCTGCTATAAAAATGTCATAATTGTTTCCTTCCTTTTGATATTGGGTTTTAAGATCTTTTGAACTGATTGAGGATAAAATTTTTAAATAATCACTATCTTTCTGAAAAATATCTGAAAGAGAAATCATTTTTCCACTAATAGCATTATAATTAAATGGAATTGTGTAATTAGTCGGGTGAGCTTGCCCAACTTGATAATCACTAACTTCAAAAAGTATACTAATTATTTTATTGTCACTTCTCGATACTTCATAAATAATCGTTAAAGAACTTGGATTTGGAAATTTAAAAACAATTTTATTGTTTGTTACTTCTTTTTTAAATTGGTCAATAACATTTGTTAAAAGCTCGTTAATAGATGCATTAGTTTCATCTTGTGATTTTGCATTAAGCATACCCTGTACAACAGGCCTAGCAACACTAATTTGATAAAACGGTTCTTTGCTTGACTGGGAAATTTCTTTTTTTGCAATACTTAGTGTCGTAGTTGGAGCCACTGCTTTTTTGTAATTTCCTAATAAAACTATGGCTATAATTGCGAGTAAAACAACAAAAAGAAAAATAAGAATTTTCTTCATTGATTAAGTATAGATATATAAAAGTAGGCAAGTCAATGATTTAACTCACTCTGTTGACATCACGCCAGCCAATATCGGTTCTAAAATGAAGATTATCTCCTTCAATTGAAATATGTTTTATTGCTTTATAGGCATTTTCCCGAGCTTCTAAAACAGTATTACCCTCACCCACAACATAAAACACTCTTCCTCCATTAACAACATATTTATTATCTTGTTTTTTTATACCTGCACCAAAGATTGTTATCCCAGGAAGTTGCTTTGCTATATCAAGTCCAATTATTTCCTTTCCTTTTACTCTTGAGTAGTCAACTGGATACCCTTTTGCCGCTCCTGCTACTGCAACTCTTGCCTTTTTATCTGTTGTAATTTTTACTTCATCAATAGTTGCTTGTATAACTGCCATTGAGACTTCATAAAAGTCATTTAAAATTCCTGGAAGTATTACTTCACATTCAGGATCGCCCCAGCGAGCATTGTATTCAATAATATAAACTTTGCCTTCAACTAAAATTCCGCCAAGATATAAAATTCCTTTATATTTTCTTTTTTCTTTTTGAAGTCCTTGAAATGTTTTTTCAAAAATATCTATTGTTTGTTTTTGTATATCTTCTGTAATTACTAGTGGCGGAGTGCTAACTCCCATTCCTCCTGTATTTTCTCCTTCATCATTATCATTTACTCTTTTATGATCTTGAGCAAACCCAAGAAGCTGCCAAGAATTTCCGTCGCTTATTGCAAAAGCAGAAAATTCTTCTGCATTTGATCCATCACTACTTCTGAGCCATTTTTCAAGTAAATATGTTTTCCCCGCATCTCCAAATTTTTGTAGTTCATAAATTCTTTCTTTTGCTTCTTTGTTATTTTTTGCAGGTAATGCACCCTTTCCTTCTGCTAATCCCGATGCTTTTACAAACCAAGGTTGGTCTTTTTGAGAAGCAAGATATTTTTCTCCTTCAAGAACAGAATAAAAAATTGCATATTCTGGTTGAGCAATAGCATATTTTTTCATGAATTCTCTTGAATATGCTTTACTCCATTCTAATTCTCCTGCACTTTTTGTTGGACCAACAGTTTTAATCCCATGTTGTTCCAATGCATCTACTAATCCAGCTGCAACTGCATTATCTTGCGCAACATCAACAAAAAAAACATTTTCTTTTTTGCAGATTTCAACAATTTCAGTAACACTAGTTGTTTTTAAATGAGGATATGTAATAACAGGTTTTGAAGAGTTTTCCTGCATGTAATCATTACCAGGAATTGCTAAAATTTTATCAACATGAATACTTTTGGCATATGCTGCAACTAAAGCTGCTCCTCTACCTCCTGCATCTATAACGGCTATTGTTTTACCCATAAAATTATTTAGAAAAATTTATGTGCTTTCTATTCTCCTCACCAATATCTATTGGATAATTTCCGGTAAAACAAGAGGTACAAAAATTATCTTTAGAAAGTTCTGTTGCTTTAATTAATCCTTCAAATGATAAATATTGCACTGTATCTGCACCTACAAACTCGCATATTTCTTTAACTGTCATATGAGAGGCAATCAATTCTTCTTGTGTTGGAGTTGCAATACCATAAAAATCCGGATATTTAACCATTGGAGATGCACTTAATAAATGAACTTCTTTTGCACCAGCTTTTCTAATCATTGAAACTAATTTTTTTGAGGTTGTTCCTCTGACAATTGAATCATCAACAACAACTATCCGTTTTCCTTTTAAAATTTCTCTCATAGGGATTAATTTTAATTGCACATCACGTTGTCGAAGCAAGTGAGAGGGATTAATAAATGTCCTATGGATATAACTATTCTTTAATAAACCGTGATCAAATTTTATTCCTGATTCTTCCGCATATCCTAATGCAGCAGGAATAGCAGAATTTGGAACTGGGACAACAACATCTGCATCTATTTTTTGTTCTCTAGCTAATTGTCTTCCCATTTCCCGTCTTACTTCATTAATATTTTTGCCTAGCATAAAACTATCTGGTCTTGCAAAATAAACCAATTCAAAAATATCTAATGTCTCTTTGCCTTCTGCTAATTGGTAGGAGTGAAGTCCACTTTTATCAATAACTACCATTTCTCCGGGTTTTACATCTCTAACAAAAGTTCCGCCTACACTATCAATTGCGCAAGTTTCTGAAGCAATCATGAACCCTTTATCATCAATCTTCCCGATTGCAAAAGGTCTAATACCATGTTTATCTCTTAATCCAATTACTTTATCTTTTGTTAAAATAACTAAGGCAAACGCACCTGTAAAAAGAGGAAATGCTTTTGTAATGGCTTCTTCAACAGTCTCTCCTTGGAGTATATAATATTCAATTGCATCATGAATTAATTCACTGTCATTAAGATCTGCCAAATACGTGTCTGTTTTCTTTGCATGAGTTTTCAAAAATTCTTTTAATTTTTCAACAATTGGCAAATTCCCATTATGAGCAACTGCTAGCACATATTTATCTTTATTAGAAATAACAGGTTGAAAATGGCTAAAAGGGCTTCCAAAAGTTGAATATCTATTATGTCCTATTGCTAAACTACCTGGCAATTTTTCTAAAGATTCTTCTGTGTGAACTGTTACAACTAAACCTGGGCCTTTATTTGTTCTTAAAATTTTGCCGTCAGATGCACTTATTCCGGTTGCCTCTTGTCCTCTATGCTGAAGTGCCCAAAGTGCGGTACAAACAAGCCGTGCAGCAGGATGATCTTCTATATATATTCCAACAACGGCGCACTTTTCTTGAAGCTTATCGTCTATATGTTTATGCTTACTTGCCATTAACATGTAAAGCTGCAATACTGGCAGCTTTACAGCTTAATAATATACTATACTCCCCTTTTGAGCAAGCCCTTGACTAGGTTAGGGATTTTCCCTATACTTTATTAAGTTATGAAATTGACCGTTGTTATGATGATGAACATGCTCTCCTAGCGGGGGTTGTTTGTCATGCAATGCAACCTCCCAAAGGGAGGTTTTTTTTATGGAAAATTCCCTATGAAAAAAATTGATATTTTAAAAACTAGATTAAAAAATAATGAGAGAATTTTATTAAATGGTGGAACAGGCACTGAAATACTTCACCGTGGTTTTGAAACATCTGTTCCACTCTGGTCTGCTGAGGTATTACTTTCTCACCCTAGTATTGTACAGAACATACATGAAGATTATATAAAAGCGGGTGCAGAAATTATTGTTACAAATACTTTTAGAACAACAGAGAGGTCATTTGCAAAAAAAGGATTGTCAGCAAAAAAAGCAACTCAAATAACAAAATTAGCATGCACTTTAGCAAAGAATGCAATTAAAAAAGTTAGTCCTAAGTTTGATGTATTTATTGCAGGATCAGTTGCTCCACTTGAAGATTGTTACTCTCCAGAACTCACCCCATCAGAGGAAGAATTGAGAAAAGAACACTATGTGTATATTAAAAATTTAAAAGAAGGAGGAGTTGATTTTATTTTAATTGAAACGCAAATTACAATTAAAGAAATTATTGCAGCATTAGATGCAGCAAAAAAATTACATATTCCTACCGCTATTTCTTTATGCGTAAATAATGATCTTCAACTGTTAAGTGGTGAAACTTTAGAGGAAATAATTACACTTGCTA
>DASVYQ010000180.1:0-3131 GCA_036392095.1 Patescibacteria group bacterium | reverse complement strand
AAAAGGAAGATAATGGCTTAAAATGCTCTTCCTTTAGGGAAGAGTTTTTTTGTAATATGGCAAAATTATATACATTTACCTCTGAGTCTGTTTGCAGCGGACATCCTGATAAAATTTGTGATCAAATTAGTGATGCAGTTGTCGATGCTGTTTTAGCGCAAGATCCCTATGGTCATGTTGGAGTTGAAACAATGGCTGCTCATGGTCATGTTATATTAGCAGGGGAAGTAACGGCAAATGCAAAAGTTGATTTTGAAAAAATTGCACGAGATCAAATAAAAAGATTAGGATACATCGATACAAAATTAGGGTTTTCATATAATTCTCCGATTGCTGTCTATGTGCATGAACAATCCCAAGAAATTAAAGTAGGTGTAGATCAAAAAGGAGCTGGAGATCAGGGGATGATGTTTGGGTTTGCCTGCTCTCAAACTCCTCAATTTATGCCACTTCCAATTACTCTTGCACATGAATTAACAAAAAAAATAGATGAAGTAAGAGAAACAAAAATACTAGATTATTTACGTCCCGACGGAAAAAGCCAAGTAACAGTTGAGTATAAAAATAACAAGCCATATAAAATAACAAGTGTTGTTGTTGCAGTTCCACATAAAGAAGATAAAAAACTAGAAGAAGTAAAAAACGATTTATTTAAAGAAGTTATTGTTCCAGTTTTAGAAAAATATGGATTTAAAATCCCTAAAAAAGATCTAGTTGTTAATGGAACAGGGGTTTGGCACAACGGTGGACCATCAGCAGATTCTGGAATAACTGGACGAAAAATTGTTGTAGATACATACGGGGGATATGCAAAAGTTGGTGGGGGAGCATTTTCTGGTAAAGATCCAACAAAAGTTGATAGAAGCGGGGCATATGCAGCCCGCTTTATTGCAAAAAATATTGTTGCTCAAGGATTGGCAAAATCTGCAGAAGTACGTCTAGCTTATTTTATTGGAGCAACAAAACCATTAATGCAGGAAGTAGAGACTTTTGGAACAGAGAAGGTAAGTAAACGAGCAATTAATAATTTTGCAAGTAAAATATTAAATACTTCGGTATCAGGAATTCTCAAAGGATTAAAATTGAATAGACCAATTTATTTACCAACTGCTGCTTATGGTCATTTTGGAAGAGAAGAATTCCCCTGGGAAAAATTAGTACAATAATTTATTGTGCAATATAAATATTTTGTTCCATTTTTACAGATAAATCTCCAAAAGTAATTCTTTCTCGTAATACATCTCCATCACTTTTCATACCCGGTAAGCCGCTTTGTGCAACTTGATGCTTCCAATCCTGATAACTTTGTAAAACGTATCCAAATGTATTTTCTATCCGTTGATAATAATTAGAATATGGAATAGTGATTATGTAATTTGGAATTGCTGGTCCTGTAATTCTATTTAAAGTGACAACAAAATATGCATGTTCTGCAACGGGAAGGACTGCTGTTGTTCTTGCTCCAAATACTTTTCGTAATGCTTCAATTTTAGCAGGGTTAAAATTAATATGGCTATCAATATTTGAGATATCAATTATAGATAAAGGATGTTGAATATAGTTTGCTAATAAGCGCATGTGATCATTGTTTGTTATATCACAATTTGCCACAAGAATTTTTCCATCATTATAATCTTGTGCCATGTGATTAATTCTCTCAGCAGATGATACCCATGAATCTTGATGTGTTTTAACTAACGTAAGTGTGTCATATAAATTTAATCCTTGTTGTTGGTTTGTTGTTCTGCTTAAAATTCTTCTAATTATTTGTTGATCTTCTGATGAAAAGGCTCCATGTATAAGTTGTAACGCTTGTTCAACATTTTCTGGTCTAAAATAATCAAAATAAGTTTGCGTATCTGTAAAATCTCCATATGCATCTCTATGTGCTGCTGCAATTTCAAGTTGAACAAGATTCATAAGAGCAGTGCTTCTATCAATATCAACTAAAAATGTTATTCCTTCTTGTAGTTGTGGAACAGTTGCCCTTGTATCTAAACCTCTATCAAGAGAGCCTATAAAAAAACTATCACCTGCGATTGCATATTTTGCAATTAACGGATTTACCAGAGGTCTATTAATTTCATTTGATGTTAAAAATCTCCCCCCAAAATCCGTTTTTGTATCAATAATAAAATCAGCTCTACGTCTTGTAGGCCTTAAATGTTCTGATTGTGCCACAACGTAGTTATACTTGATTTACTTGTCCTAGGTCAAATGCTGCTTTTGCTATTTGCAATAATCTTTCTGGAGTAAAATGATTCACATTAAAACTTTCAGCATCAATAATTCCAATTATGCTGTTCTGTCTATTTAAAATCGGTAAGCAAAATTCACTTTGTACTTTTCCATCACATTTGTAATAAGGGCCTGAATATTTTGCAACACTTTCTACAATTACTGCTTTACCACTCATTCCAACAGTTGCATTATTACTATGCTTAGCAAATCCTTTTGTTAATGGGAATTCAGGTCTGCTTGGATTTCCAATATAACTTTCTTTAAGTAAAATTTCTTGTCCTTTTTTATTTCCCACTTTTTTATAAATTCCTAACCAATCAACTTTTGTTTGTTTATGTAAATTTTTTATAATTTTTTTTAAATGCCAAAGTCGTAGGGTTTGGGAATTTGATTGTAAAGTTTCACAATCATACGAAAGTCCTAGTGCCTCTGCTAAATTATATGGAAGTTCCTGTAGCGCTCCTAAGATGCTGCATGATCCGTCAGGAGTTAATTTGGGAATAAAATAAGTATAAAGCTCCATTATTTCTTCACAAGAAAATGTTTTATGTTTTTGTTTTAACGCTTCAGAAACATAATTGTTTAACGTAATTTTATTATATGAAAAAATTAATTTTTCTAGACCAATTTGTTTTAAATAATCTGTAAACATGTTTATTGATTTAAAATTTTACTAATTGAATAAATATACTCTGGCGTTGTCCCACAACAACCTCCAATTATTTGTGCTCCATTGGCAATCCATTGTTGTGCATATTTTGTGTATTGAGCACCTTTATCTTTTCGAAAAAATTTCCAACCTAAATTATCTTCTGGAATTCCATTTCCCTGTGCATATACAGCAATAGGTAGAGAAGTTAGTTTTCTAATTTTTTTTATAGCTTTTGTTG
>DASVYQ010000179.1:0-9362 GCA_036392095.1 Patescibacteria group bacterium | reverse complement strand
GAGCACCAGAAACTTCTTATTGGGAACAAATAGAAGGCAGAAGACGAATGTTAGCCAGAATGGGAAGATGGACACTCTATTCATTGGCTATTACACACGCTCCTGAATTAATAAGTTTTGGCATAGACACAGTTGAAGTATGTCAACTTGAGGTTGCAAGAAATAGTCGCTGGGTTACATCTCCTTCTCTTTATCCAGTAACTGAAGGTATTGTTGAACCATCAACAAAAGTAACTCTTGGAGACAGCCTAGGAAAAGGATTTGTGGCGAATGGTCAACCAAGCGTATCTCCAGATCAGCTTGTTACAAATTCTGTTAATGAATATCTTTCTCAAGGCACGTGGAGACATGATGATTTTTCTCAAGTTGGAGCTACAACTGACGATGTTTTAATGCAATTACAAGATGGATCAGACGTGGTTAGAACTCTACAAACTAGACGAAATATTGACATTACTCTTTCTTTGCTTGGCAACGATTTAGGAGATCAAATTCTTAGAAAATATGGGTCATTTGAAGCTTTTGAGGCAAAAATGCAAAGTCCTTGGAATGGACCTGAAATGTTTATGTTTATGTCAGATGCATTATCTCAATATAAACAAAATGTTACTAAAATACTCACAAGATTAGAAGAACTTAGGCAGGGAGGAGTTGATATTAAACGCGTTATTATTCCTGGACCTCCAAACTTTGGTTATGCAAATGGAGTTTCTGTACGTATCCCAAGGGTGGATAGAAGAGGATATGAAACTAAGATTATTAATTTACAAAACAACCAAACTGCAAAAAAATTTGGTGCTGTTTTTGCAATAGAACTTTTTGCTGCTCAAACAGATATTCTAGATACTGTAGGTGAAAAAATTGGATTTGAAGCATTAATTATTGATAACTTTAGAATTAGGCACTTTTCTTTAGACCAACATTTATTACCACGAGGATATCAGCAAATGGCCGTAAATCAAACTAATAGATATATGGGTAGATTTGGTCGGGCAAACACAACCTTCACGCAAGAAATTCACGATAGAGCTTCCTAGATTTATAAAACATCTGCAATTACTCTAATTGGGGAACCATCTAAAGCTAAGCGCAAGGGAAGAGCAGTAATAGTAAATTTTTTACCTATTAATTGTTTTATATTAATTAATGCTTCAATTATAAGAATGTTATTTTGTAAAAGTAACTTGTGTGATGTAAAAGGGATATCATCTGCACTTGGGGAATCTGTCCCAATCAGTTTGACTCCTTTTTCAATTAAATAATTGCATACTGCAACAGAAATTGGGGGAAATTTTTCAAAATATTCTGAAGTATTTCTTTTTTCTTCCCACCCGGTATAAAGCAAAACAATGTCATTTTTTTCTATAGTATATTTTTCTAGAGTATCAATAGAATAATTAGCTGATACATCTATACATACGCCTTTCCCAAAAAATGTTTCCAGAGGCATTTCATCAAGCGTTTTGCCACCTTTTAACATATGCATTGGTGCATCTATATGAGTTCCTGTATGTGTGCCTAATGCAAGTTTATGCATAACAAATTGGTCTTTATCTAAAAAAGCTCCTTGATCAATAATTACCTGAGGATCTCCCGGATAAATTGGAGTTTTACTATCTAAAGGGATTGTTAAATCAAGTAACATAGCAAAAGTATATCATTCGTAGCGAAGTGCCTCAATTGGAGAAAGCTTAGATGCCTTAATTGCAGGTGCCATGCCAAAAATAACTCCAACAGCAACAGAAAAGAAAAATGCTAAAAAGATAGACCATGGAGTAACTTGAGAAACAAAAAATTTAGAAACAATAATAGAAACACCAATGCCAAGAGCAATACCAATTACGCCCCCAGCAACAGATAAAATAACTGCTTCAAACAAAAATTGTTTTAAAATATCTGCTCGTCGTGCACCAAGTGCTTTTCTTAAACCTATTTCTCGGGTCCTTTCTGTAACTGACACAAGCATAATATTTGCGACACCAATTCCTCCTACCAATAGAGAAATTGCGGCAATACCTCCAAGTGCAATTGTTAGTGCATTGGTAATATTATTTATAGTTGAAAGTGTTGATTCTTGTGTTTGAATATTAAAATCATCTGTTGTTAATCTGGTAAGTAATGTTTTTTCTGCAAGTTTTTTTACAAAATTTACAGAATCTGCGTTATTAGCAGATACATAAATTGCATTTACGTTTGTAACACCAAATTGTCTTTGTGCAATTGTTATTGGGACTCCGACCATATTATCTTGATCTATTCCAAAAACCGAACCTCGTGCTGCAATTGTTCCAATAACAACAAAACGATTTGTTCCAATTAAAATATTTTTCCCAATTGGATCACTGTTTGGAAAAAGCTTTGTTACAACTGTGTGCCCAATTAATGCAACAGGAGAGCCAGATCTTACTTGTGCCTCGGTAAAACCTGAACCACCGTCTAAATGAATGTTATTGATAATTTTTGTATAGTTGGCAGTAGTTCCCGCAATACTTACTCCTTTATCTGTTTGATTACCGTATTTAATTGTTGCTGTTTTTAAAACAACCGGCGCAACTTGTGCTTGACCCTGTAATTTTGTTTGCAATAAATTTGCATCTGCAAGAGTTAATTTATTTGTTACTGCACCCCCAGCTGTTCTGGCTCCTCCTTCGGCTCCTGGAATAACAAACATTAGATTAGATCCAAGACCTGAAACTTCACCGGTAATATATCCTTGCAATCCTGTTCCTAAAGATACAAGTAAAATAATAGAAAAAACACCAATTATAATACCAAGCGTTGTTAATACGCTTCTTAATTTATTGGCAATAAGTGCACGCCAAGAAAGCTGTAATAATTCAAAAAAATTCATATTATATTTCCGTCTCTCACATGAATAATCTTTTTTGCTTGTTCTGCAATATCCATTTCATGAGTAATAAGTACAATTGTTTTTCCATTGCTATTTAATTCTTTTAAAATTTTCATAACATCACTGCCTGATTTTGTGTCTAAATTTCCTGTTGGTTCATCTGCCAAAATAATTGCAGGATCATTCATTAAAGCTCTGGCAATCGCAACTCTTTGTTGTTGACCTCCAGATAATTGGTTTGGGTGATTGTGCATTCTATCTGAGAGGCCTACTTGTGTTAAAAGCCGTGTTGCATGTTCTTCTCTTTTGTTATGTGGCATTCCGGCATAAATTGCAGGCAAAATAACATTTTCTAAAGCAGAAGAGCGTGACAACAAATTAAATGATTGAAATACAAAACCAATTTCCTTATTTCGCACAAACGCAAGTTCGTCTTCAGATAAATCAGTAACATCTTGGTTATTTAAAATATAGTTGCCTTTACTTGGGACATCTAAAAGTCCAATAATATTCATAAGTGTTGATTTACCACTTCCAGATGGACCAGTAATAGCTACAAAATCCCCTTGATAAATAGTAATAGAAATCCCTTTTAAAACATTTGTAACAATGTCACCGGAAATATAATCTTTTACAATATCTGTAAGCTCTATTAATGGAGTTTTTTTAGCCATAACCTAGTTAATTATTTGCTTTGCAGGAACTTTACTTGGATCTAGAACAATTTTATCTCCTTCTGATAACCCACTTGTTACCTCTGCATTTATGTCATTTTGAAGCCCAGTTTGGATTTTTACTTTTTTATATCCTTTAGGTTCTTTTATGTATACAATGCCGCCGTCAGAAATTGCAGAAAGAGGAATTGTTACTATATTATCTTTTTCTGCTGTTACAATATCTGCATTTCCATTCATTCCTACCCTAAATTGATAAGAAGTATCTGTTGGCAGAGATACTTTTACCGTAAAGGCATTACCTCCATTACTGGTTGTATGACTTACAAAATCAATCTTTTCAACAGGAAGTGTAATTATGTTATTAGGATATGCATCTAATGTTATTTTTACTTGTTGTCCAACAGCTACTTTTGCAACATCTGCTTCATCTACATCCATATTAAATGTAAGACTTTTTGGATCAACAACACTGTAATCTGCAGTAATTGGAACTTGAGTCCCAGGTACATCAACATCTGCTTTTGTTAAAATGCCATCAATTGGAGAAACTAAAACAGATTGTTCTTTTGCAATTTGCTGAATGGTTAGAGCAATTTGTGCTTGAGTTAATGTGTCAGTTGCTTGTTTTAATTGCCTCCATGCTGAAGTACTTAAACTTAAATCATTCAAAAGTCTATCTCCATTAGCATCATTAATGTTATTAAACGTAATTTGTTGATTATCTAACGCTGTTTCTGCATTTTTCAAATTCTGCTCAAGAGTTCTTTGATCTAAAACTGCTATTGTTTGATATTTCTTAATTGGGTCTCCTACCTTTGCCCCCATATAAACCAATTTTCCAGCAATTGGGAATGTTAAATCTGCTTTTTGGCCTGCATCTATTGTGCCGCTTACCGATACTGTTTGAATCAAATTCGCTTTTACAACTGTTTGTGTATCTGGCAAAATAGGTGGCTTTGGTCTAAAAATGAGAACCAAAAGAGCCAATACTAAGAAAATAACAACAGACCACACTTTGTGTTTTTTAATGAAGGAAAAAGGTTTAAATAAGATTTTCATACAATTCAGGGGACCAGGCTATTATACCTATATGCAGCATATTCTTCAAGAACCGTAAGAAAAAATTTTATGGAATACCATTTCGCTCTTATTTACTATAGTATTTTTTTATAAAGAATATCTCTATGTTTATAAAATGTGACAAACAACTATTGACAACTTTTCTCTCGGTGATACGCTATATATAGAAAGGGGGTGACTACATGAAATTTTTACATATCCTTTCCTTCATCCTCGTTATTGTTGGCGCACTCAACTGGGGATTAGTTGGCTTATTTAGGTTTAACTTAGTAATGGCTTTATTTGGAAGTTGGCCAACAGTAGAACAAATTGTTTATATCCTTGTAGGACTTGCTGGAGTCTATTTAATCTTTACTCATGGTAGAGATTGCAAAATGTGTATGGGTAAAAAATAAAAAATTCCTGTACATATAATCTCGCTCTTGCAGGAGCGAGATTTTTTGAGAAAATTTAATCCGCTTGTAATTAGTACAGTATCCGATAAAATGAAGGAGTGGTTTCTTTAGATGACAAATAAGGGCAAAACAGTAGTATTGGTTGATGATGAACCAGATATTCTTGAAGCTTTAGCAATTTTACTTGCAGACGAAGGATATACAGTGATTTCAGATAATGGTAAAAATGTTGAAAAAAAAGTTTGGCAGCATAAACCAGATATTATTCTCTTGGATGTATTGCTCTCTGGGGTAAACGGCGGAGATATTACAAAACACATTAAACAAAACCCTCTTTCTGCACATATTCCTATAATTCTTATGTCAGCTCACCCAAATGCAGAAAAAATAACAAAAGACTCTGGAGCAGATGCGTTTATGCCAAAACCTTTTGAAGTAAAAGAGATATTAGAAAAAATTACTGAAGTTTTAAATAAAAATTCTACAAATTGACTTACCATATGCTCTATGATATTGTAAGAGCGCAGGAATGGCTACAAGAATTGAAGTTGCAACCACTGTTTTTGATACCCGATCTGCTGTACGAAAAACCAAATTAGCAGATTTTCCTTTTGCCAAAAAAATAAAACAACTACATATCATAGATGTCTACACAATAGATAAACCATTTACAAAACAAGAATTAGAAAATATAGCATCAAGACTCTGCAATCCCGTAACTCAAAAACCGTTTGTACTCACAGATAAAAATGCCTCACTTCCCATGGAAAATACTGCTTTTGACTGGGCAATTGAAATTGGATTTTTACCTGGAGTTACCGATAATGTTTCCCATACTGCTTGTGAATTAATAGAAGATTTATTAAAAGTAACGTTTTCAAATAGTGAAAATATTTATACCTCACAAATTACATTTATTTCCGGCAAATTAACCAAAAATGAAGCCTTACAAATTGCAGATTCACTCTATAATCCGCTTATTCAGAGAATGCACATAAAATCACAGCAAGAATATATAAAAGATCATGGAATGAATATTGTTGTTCCAAAAGTCACCTTACAAGATAATCCCAAAGTAACAGAAGTAGACTTGCACGTATCAGATGAGGAGCTTTTAGAAATTGGCAAAAAAGGCATTAAAAACCCAGATGGAACAACCAGAGGTCCTTTGGCATTAGATTTAACCTTTTTAAAAACAATCCGAGACTATTTTGATACGTTAGGACGAAATCCAACAGACATAGAACTTGAATCTATTGCACAAACCTGGTCAGAACACTGCAAACATACAATTTTTAATGATCCAATTGATGATGTACAAAAGGGATTATTTAAATCATATATTAGAGCCGCAACAGAAGAAATAAGAAAAAGAAAAGGAAAAAATGATTTTTGTGTTTCTGTATTTACCGATAATTCAGGTGCAATTGCATTTGACGACAAATATTTAATTACCCACAAAGTAGAAACACATAATAGTCCCTCAGCTTTAGATCCATTTGGAGGAGCAATTACCGGAATTGTTGGGGTAAACCGTGATGCTTTAGGATTTGGTCTAGGAGCAAAACCTGTTGCAAATTTTTATGGATTTTGTTTGGCAGACCCAAGAAAAGATATTCCGTTATATAGAAGTGCAAATAAACAACAACCAATGTTATCTGCCAAAAGAATTATGACAGGCGTTATAGAAGGAGTAAATGCAGGTGGAAATCAATCAGGAATTCCAACCCCTCAAGGATTTATTAGTTTTGATGATAGATATAGAGGAAAACCATTAGTTTTTGCAGGAACTGTTGGACTTATTCCCAGAACAATCAATGGAAAACCATCATATATCAAAGAAGCACAATCTGGAGATTATATTGTTATGGTTGGAGGAAGAGTTGGAAAAGACGGAATTCATGGCGCAACTTTTTCTTCTGAAGCATTAGACAGTGGGAGTCCAGCAACTGCTGTACAAATTGGAGATCCAATTACTCAGAAAAAAATGAGTGATGCGTTAGTTAAAGAAGCAAGAGACATGGGATTATACACAAGTATCACAGACGATGGAGCAGGAGGACTTTCATGTTCTGTATCAGAAATGGCAAAAGAATCTAATGGCTGTTTGGTAGAATTGGAAAAAGTTCCTCTAAAATATCCAGGTCTTGAACCATGGGAAATCTGGATTTCAGAATCTCAAGAAAGAATGACTCTTTCTGTTCCAAAAGATAAATGGGACAGCTTTAATGATTTAATGAAAAGAAGAGGAGTAGAAGCAACAATTGTTGGCGAATTTACCAATACTGGCCGCTGTATTGTTACCTATAAAGGAAAAACAATTGTTGATGTAGATATGAAATTTTTGCACGATGGATTACCTGTTAGAGCAATGACATCAAAACCAGTTACAGTTAACTACGAAGAACCCAAACTTGCACAAAAAACTAATGTAACAACAGATTTTTTACAAATGCTTGAAAGACTTAATATAGCTAGCTTTGCATTTATTACACAGCAATATGATCATATTGTTCAAGGAGGTTTAGTTTTACCGCCATTACAAGGAAAAGGGAGAGTAAATAGTGATGTAAGTGTTTTTAGACCGGTATTAGACTCACAAAAGGCTGTTATTCTTGCTCAAGCCTTATATCCTCAATATAGCGATATAAATACCTACCATATGGCAGCAGCATCACTAGATACTTCAATAAGAAATGCCGTTGCAGCTGGAGGAAATCCTGATTATATGGCAATTCTAGATAACTTCTGCTGGTGCAGTGCTAACGAGCCAGAGAGATTACATCAATTAAAAGAAGCTGCCAAAGCATGTTATGACTATGCGGTAGCCTATGAAACACCATTTATTTCGGGAAAAGACAGTATGTTTAATGATTTTAAAGGTTTTGATAAAAACGGGAAGCCAATAAAAATTTCCATTCCTCCAACTCTTTTAATTTCAAGTATTGGCGTCGTTGATAATATGACAAAAGTTGTTTCTTTAGATGCAAAAAATGCAGGCGATTTAGTATATGTTTTGGGTGACACGTTTGAAGAAATGGGAGCATCAGAATATTACGCAATGCTTTCTGAAAAAACAAAAAAACAAATTATCGGTAACTCTATTCCAAAAGTAGATGAAAAGAAAAACTCTCATCTTTACCATAGTGTTTATAAAGCAATACAAAATGAGCTTATTGAATCAAGCCAAAGTATTAATCATGGAGGATTAGCTATTGCACTCGCTAAAACTCTTATGGGAGGAATGCTTGGCGCAGCGATTAGTTTAGACCAATTGGCAAACACTGTTTCTAGAAATGATTTTGCACTTTTTTCAGAATCTCAAGGGAGAATTGTAGTAACAGTATCACCTAAAAATAAAAAGGCATTTGAAAAGGCAATGGAAGGAAACAATATCTATTTAATAGGAGAAATTACGAAAACACCAAAAGTTACCATTAAAGGTATTAATAAAAAAATTATTGTTTCTACAACAGTTGATGCAATGTTAGAATCATACAGGAGTACATTTAAAGGATATTAATATGAAACCAAAAGTTATTGTATTTTCAGGTTACGGGTTTAATTGCGAAGAAGAAACCAAATTTGCTTTTGAAGCAGCTGGTGGAGTTGCAGATATCGTCCATGTAAATGATGTTATTAGTGGCGCACACTCACTAAAAAATTACCAAATTTTAGCTTTTGGCGGAGGATTTGCCTATGGAGATGATACCGGAGCAGGAAATGCCTATGCTAATAAAATGAAAAATCATTTATGGGAAGACTTAATCAAATTTATTGAATCAGATAAATTAATTTTAGGAATCTGTAATGGATTTCAGGTATTAATGAATTTAGGACTTGTCCCAGCAATTAACAAGCAATATGGAGCACGAGAAATGGGACTTATGCCAAATGAAACTCCAAGATATACCGTAAGATTTATTGATTTAAAAGTAGAAAGTAAAAAATCTCCATGGTACAAAGGTATGAAAGAATTTTCTTTACCAGTTGCTAATGGAGAGGGAAGACTATTTGCTTCAAAAGAGGTAATGGAGATAATTAACAAACACGATTTAATTGGTGCCAGATATTTTAAAGGCGAAATGTCTACCTATCTTAACTTACCAGCAAATCCAAATGGATCAATAGAAGACATTGCAAGTATAACTGATGAGACAGGACGAGTAATGGGACTCATGCCTCATCCAGAGAGATCAATGTTTTTCACACAACTCCCAAATTGGGAAATATTAAAAGAAAAATACAAAAAAGAAGGGAAAGAAGTCCCGGAATTTGGTCCCGGTATGCAAATTTTTAAAAATGGCATTGCTTATTTTAGATAGCTTGTGCTTTGTGATATTTTCTATTTCCTCAATA
>DASVYQ010000178.1:0-2102 GCA_036392095.1 Patescibacteria group bacterium | reverse complement strand
AATAAAGTCCTGGAATATAAAAAGATATCCCAATTGCTAAAGCAAAGAAAATATATTGCAATAGTATTTCAAAAATTATCATAATTTTACTTGATAAAAAGTAAGACCTGTACTACTTTCCAGAGTTGAAGTTGCCAATTGATCCAGACAGGGATTAGAACTAGTTATGACAATGTATGGAGTCCCAATCTTTTTAATAATACCTTTTATATCTGTATTATTACATGTTTTGTGAAGATATGTATTCAGAACTAAAAGATTTTTTTGTCTGTCTTTATAAATTTCAGCAAGTGCAAATTGTGCTGACTCTGGTTCATAATAGGTTGATCTCCCCGTCAAGGCAGCTATGACAGGAGCTTTTTGAAATGGATTCTGACTCAGGGATACCTGTGAATTACCCTCATTTATGTATAAAATAAACTCATTTTTGGGAATAATACTCCCCACCTTTTGCAAAAACGCCACGTCTTTTTGAGAGATAAGAGAGGCGTTGGGAAAAAATAAAAAATTATTTAACTGCCCTAGCATTCCTCCTAAAGATAAGAAAACCAAAATGCCAAGGACACTCACCTTTATTACTGTTTTTTTACCAGTAAGAAAAGCTCCAGTAGCCATTCCAGCAGGGAGCGCAATAAGAGCACCAGCTATCCAAAGAAACTGCTTAGTGTCAAAAATGGAAACTGACTGAACAAAAAGTGAGCCAACGAGAATAGGGACACCAATCATCCCACCAATTGCGATATTTTTCTCATCTTTCCAAAACGAAGATTTAAAAATACTAGGAATCCCCAAAAGAAAAACAATTCTACTTCCTAACGATAATAGCCAAAATAACCCAATAGCTTCTGCATAAAGAAAAATCAAATGAGGAATATTGTGATGATCTCGGAAAATAATTCGCTTAAGTTCCCATTGCCAACCAACAAAAGGTGGTTCTTGCATATATACTGAATAGGCAAAAAAAGGAGAAAACCAAAGGCTTCCCGCACCAAGGTTATTTGGAATATATGTTAGTGCAATAACTACCACTGCCGTAATAAAACTTAAGACGTATGAGAAAGTATTTCTTGATTTTTTTATCGTTTTTAATACCAATACTAAGGTAAAAACGCTCATTCCAATAATTCCGGTATAAACTTTTAACTCTACAATCATGCCAAAAAGAAATCCTACAAAAATCATTTGTTGAATTTTCGGCTTTGATTCAAAAAGGAGAAAAACAGAAGAGAGCATGATGCCAATTGAGAGAATAATTGCGGGATTAAAAATTAACTCTAAAGGATAAATGCTTCCCAATTCTGCTGTTATCGGAATGCTATGAATAAAAAAAGACAAAACAAATGCAAAACTTTGTGCGAAATAAGCAAAGAATAACACCAACCGTTGAGAAAATTTATTTGATGTAATATTTTTACTTACCAACCAAAATCCAACACCATAAATTAGGGAGATAAATAAAGGAAGATATCGATAATACAAATCTTCTGGTGCAAAATGATAAAACATCACTAAACGGCTCATGAGTAAATCATAAAAATAGTGATATCCCCGAAGATCAATATGAGCAAGTCCTGCATGATTGGGAGGGAAAGTTGTCAAAAGATTTTTTGTATACCCCAAGTGAAGTAAACCATCAATAACATTTATCGTTCCTACAAATTGGAGACCAGACTGAGTCTGAATATATGAAAACGCAGTCAATGATAAAAACGTAAGAGACCCCAGTATAATAATCCCCCAACTCCATACGTCATCTATCTCAATTTTTGATTGGAAAAGACTCCTGTCATAAAATAAAGAAAAAAGAAACGCTCCGATCACAATAACAAGAGGCAAATAAGCAAAATGGATATACCCACCAAGATAGCTTGTAAAGAGAAATAGTAAAATCCCACTTGACCAGGAAATAAGAGAAATATAATGTTGCTTTAGGCTAGGAAAGATCCAAGAAAGCAACAGCTTACCAGGAAGGTAAAAGCTAAAATATGCAGCTAAAGAAAATAATAAAAACCCTAGAATAAATTCCATTTCAAGCGTATTGCTACTCTATTACCTTAATATATCTTTCTGTCTTTGTCTAGATTTAATTACGATGAATAATA
>DASVYQ010000177.1:0-1753 GCA_036392095.1 Patescibacteria group bacterium | reverse complement strand
CATTATTAAAGAAATAAAACTGCTTAAAATGAAGTGATTTGGAGTTAGAAGAAAGATACGAATTTTTTGTAGTACTTATTATCTTTAAATTATCTAATCAAATTTCGACTATTAAGCAGATACATTTCTTCAATCTGCTCTAGCAAGTATACCAAACCACATAAGGAATGTCAATAAGACTATAGGATTTGCTGTGCCTTCCAAAAATGGTTGATAAATTCACAGCTTCAAGAAAATATCTGAAGCTGTTTGCAACTTACTGGACTATCTGTGGCGAAAATGGACACCATGTGGTGCTCCAAATACCAATGTGGGGTTTATCCCGTTTTGCTTTGCCCAATTAAGAAAGTCTGTTCTTTTCGTCTGAAAGAATGCTCTTCTTTGAGCTTTTGTCATGTTTTTTAATTGCGTTTTGTTTGTGTCAAGCTTTTGTAATTCAGCCACAATAAGCTGTTCTTGAGCTTGAGTAAGTTTTCCATCTTTGACTTCTTGATTGAGTCTATTTTCAATTCTTGTCAGTCGTGACGTATGGATTTTACCCTGAGCAAACGCAAGAGGAGTTGTAAAAAGTCCGACACCAATAAGCGTCAAAATGGACATAACTCCAAGTATTTTCTGTTTCATTATTTCACCTCCTTTCAAAACCAACTATAAACAAAAAGACTGAAAACTTACTGAAAGAGAAAAAAGAAAATATTATCTTATGACAAACTGTAAATAATCAAAAAGTGGCTAATACTTCCTCCCAAAACAAAAATATGCCAAATTGTATGATTAAAAGGTAATCTTTTCCATGCATAGAAAAAAACTCCAAAAGTATATAAAATGCCACCAGTTATAAGAAGCATTACCTGACGGGAAGACCACAACGTAAAGATTGGCTGAAGCGTAATAATTCCAATCCACCCCATTAAAAGATAAACAATTGTAAATAAAATTTTAAATCTTGCGGAAAAAATTGAATTTAATACAATCCCCGTAATTGCTAATCCCCATATAAACACCAACAAACCCCAGGCAAATGCTCCATGTAAAAGCAAGAGTATTAATGGCGTATACGTTCCAGCAATGAGTAAAAAAATAGATGATGTATCAAAAATTTGAAATACTTTTTTTGCTTTTGTAAACACTAAACTATGAAAAAGTGTTGACATAAGATACATCAAACAAAGTGATACTCCAAAAATAATAAAACTAATAATTTTTACCAAACTTCTATCCTTTACTAAAATAATCAGCAATACCAATCCCAAGATACTCAACAATGACCCAATTCCATGGGTAATACTATTAAATATTTCTTCTAAAAGAATTATATTTTTGTGTTTCATACGCTTAGTATAACAATAATAGATGTGAGGAATATAAGAAAAAATTCTGTTATGATACTACCGTATGGTCAAAAAGATTCTCCACCTTGAAGGACTTATATTCTTTATAACAGCTTTATTTTTTTATAATCAACTTCACGGGAATTGGTTGTTATTTACAATACTTTTATTCACTCCTGATATTTCAATGATTGGGTATTTGAAAAATAAAAAAGCAGGAGCAATACTTTATAATCTTGTCCACAACTACATACTTGCAACAGGTATTATCGCTCTGGGAATATTTTTCTTTAAAAATTATTTTGTTGTACAAATAGGTCTTATTCTCTTTGCCCATGTGGGAGTAGATAGGCTACTCGGATTTGGCTTAAAATATCAGACTGCTTTTAAAGATACTCACTTACAAAAATTATAAACCTCAA
>DASVYQ010000176.1:0-2217 GCA_036392095.1 Patescibacteria group bacterium | reverse complement strand
GTTTACAGCAAAATGAAAGCTGTTAAAGCAGATATCAGAGAGATTATTTTTGAGGAATAGATCAATATCACTTTTTAAATTCTTCTTACAGTATGAATTATTCAAGCATTAGTCTCCAATTGTTGATTGTAGCTACAAAGTCATCCAAAATTTGGTTCGAAATAACAAACTCAAAGTCCACAAAATGTCCTATAATTATTGATTTCGCCCCTGATTTTTGGTAAAATCTTCTTTTATGAGTGTGGATAGAAGAACTGCTGCTTTTTCAACAAGTATCGAAAGGGCAACGAGACCAGTTAACTTAGAGCACCTTCAAGAGCTTCGAGCAGGAATTCTCAATGTATTCAATCAAACAGAATTAGCGATTGGTACATTTTCACATCTTATCTATTTTGCTGGTGGTGGTGACGGGTTTTCAACCTTAATATCTGAAAATTTACATATCTTTGATAGAGCTCCATTTTGGAATAAAGCGAGATTTGCTGCAGTTGATAGTATTCTTTCAACAGGACAGCCAGTTTCATTAACAACTTTGGAGCAAATTACTCCTGGACTTATGCAAGAGTCAATTGATGCCGGATTAAATCATTTAGATAATTCAGATGCAAATGGCGAAGGATATCAACTTTCAACATATGGACATTCCTTACCGTCTCTTATCGGTTCACTGCTAGTTATAGGAATTGACTTTAATGATATTACATTAACAAAATCAGAAGTTGTAACTAGCGTTAGAACGAATCAAAGATATACTCTTTCTTATCAACTCAATGGCAGTACTCATTTCATTCATTATATTGAAGAAGAACTTCCGGTGAATAGGCCACTAAGAATGGGTGACAATCTTCAACAAGCAAGAGCAAAACAAAATGTAAGAGAAATAATTTCTGAAATCCAACTTGAAGGAAGAAGAATCGGTTTATATGTAAAAGCAGATCAGAAGAATATAACTCTTAATTTTCCTGAGATTGATCCAGATGGACTTATTTATGATGAAAGAGAATCTCTACCAATGTCTTTACTAAATGGGTTTGATGATACAGATATAGTTGAGATACATCCTCAAGTTGTTTACGGGTATGGAAAGCGTGATGGGAGAAGCATTATGTATTGTTTGAACAGACGTAAAAGACGTATATAGTTTTAATGCTTGTTTGATCACTTGCAAGTATGCTCACTCAATCAAGTTTCATAGTTTTTCTAAAATGTAACTAGATGCAAAATTTTCTACCACTTCACTATATTTTAGTTTTTTTGAAGCTAAAATTGATTCTAATATCTGATTTCCTTTGAATTACATATATTTTTGACATATAATTAATTCAATGAATCAATCATTTGGAATTGTTTTAGCAACACTTTCAACAGTTTTTTATGCTCTCCTTTGGCCACTCTTTAAGAAAGGGTCAGAAAAACTACCTGCATTTACTGTTATGACTATTTCAATGTTTGTTCTTTTTTTGACATCCCTCATATTAAGCATTCTTTTTGAGAATAGTCTTCATCTTAAGTTTGGGTCATTAAAGGTTTATATTTTCTTTGCCCTTTTAGCTGGTGCGGTAAATGTCCTAGCGTTTTGGTTAGAAATCCAAGGATTTAAGTTTATGCCTGTATGGCAACAGACGCTTATTGGACTACTACTTCCTGTGTTTGCTGCAATATTTTCTTTCTTCATCCTTGGTGAACAGCTAAGCATAAACCTCTTTATAGGATTGGCCATCATAGGCGTTGGTTTATTTGTGGCAATTAGATAAAGTCCTAATACTTACCTGTGATATTGCTCACTAATTCATGCTTATTTTGTTGTACTTCACCACATCTAAATGTAGTTCTCAAATGGTCCAAAGTTTTTAACTGGTATTAAAATACATTGCATGAATGGTTCTTTTAGAACTGAAGTTATTACTTTTCCACCAATTAATTAAATAATGTAGTAAAATCTAAAATAAGTAATGAACAATAACATAAAAACCAAAGCTATAATAACTTGTCCGAAATGTGGGGCAAAACAAGTGGCTGAGATGCCTATAAATGCGTGCCAACATTTCTATAAATGTATACATTGTGGTAAATTGTTGAAACCAAAAAAGGGAGATTGCTGCGTGTTCTGCTCTTACGCAGATAGTAAGTGTCCGCCAAAGCAGAAGGAGGCATTAGTATAAGCTGTGAATCGTTTTCTAAAAATCAACATCTTTTGCATTTTGGTAAATTCACCCA
>DASVYQ010000175.1:0-2111 GCA_036392095.1 Patescibacteria group bacterium | reverse complement strand
AAAGTCGGCGTTGATCAATTATTTTACTTAATGTCTAGAGGCTTAACAGAAGCACAAGCAACATCTATGGTTGTAAATGGTTTTATAGAACCAATTGTTAAAGAATTGCCTTTGGAATACGCTGTCGAGCTAAACCGATTAATTGATTTATCAATGGAAGGGTCGGTTGGATAGCTAAAAGTGAGGAAATATATTTTTAAAGGAGTGCAGATGTGCATTTTTGAATCTTTTTCTGAGCTATTTGCAGAAGGCTAAGTAACAGAAAATCTAGCGAACAAAAGATTCATAAAATGTACATCAAACGAGATATGGAAGAAATTATTGTAAAACAAAACCAAGAACTTATTTTTCCTGTTATCTGGACAGGAAAAGAAAAAGAATTAACGTATTCTGTACGATTGGCAGAACGCGGGGCAAAAATAACTTTTTTAGCTTTACTTTTGGGCAAAAATGAAGAATCTTTGGATATAAAAACAACAGTTATTCATGACGCAGAAGATACAAAAAGTGAAGTTATCATAAAAAGTGCACTAAATGATTATTCCTATGTTAATTTTGAAGGTTTGGTAAAAATAAATCATGGCGCAAAAAAAACAAATGCATGGCTTGCAGCACATATGCTGCTATTATCAAAAACCGCACGAGGACGCGCTATTCCAAGTTTGGAAATTATAGAAAACGATATAAAAGCAGGACATGCAACAACAGTTGGAAGAGTTAATGCATTAGAAATGTTTTATTTAACAAGTAGAGGCTTGTCTGAAAAATCTGCAAAACAATTATTGGTACAGGGCTTTTTGCAAAGTATTGTAGATAGATTTCCAAAGAAAAATCAAATTATTGCTGCCAAACAATTACAAAAGTATGGACAAAAATATCTTTAACACTAACCAAATAAAAAAACAGTTTCCTATTTTTGCCAACAATCCAGAATTGGTTTATTTGGATAGTGCCGCAACCAGTCAAAAACCAAAAGTTGTCATAGATGCTGTTACAGATTTTTACGAAAAATATAATGCAAATATTCATAGAGGCATTTATTCACTCTCCCAAAAGGCTACAGATATGTACGAAGAGACAAGAAACAAGGCTGCAAAATTTGTGGGGGCACAGAATGCCCTAGAAATCGTTTTTTCTCAAAACACGAATACTTCTATCAACTTAATTGCCAAAGGTTGGGGCGAAAAAAATTTAAAACCGGGAGATATTGTTGTTTTGTCAGAATTAGAACATCATGCAAATGTTGTTCCTTGGATAAAATTATCAAAAGAAAAAGGAATAAAACTTTTTTATATTCCGGTTGACGAAGATTTTCGTCTGGACTACCAAAAAATTCTAACAAGCGGGTTAGACATTAAAAAAATAAAATTAGTCTCCCTAACCCATGCTTCTAATGTAACTGGAACAATCAATCCAATACAAGAAATAATTAAATTTTTGAAAACAAATAATATTCAAACAAAGGTTGCAGTTGATGCCGCGCAATCAGCCCCACATTTGCCAATAAATGTGCAAAATATGGGATGCGACTTTGTTGCATTTTCGTCTCATAAAATGTTTGGGCCATCTGGTGTTGGTGTACTGTGGGCACGCTCAGGATTGCTTGCAGAAATGGATCCTGTGTTGGTTGGTTCACAAATGATAAAAACAGTTTCAAAAGAAAACTATATACTATCCAATATCCCGGAAAGGTTTGAAGTTGGTACCCCAAATCTTGAAGGGGTTGTTGGTTTAGGCGCAGCAATTGATTTTATAGAATCAATTGGTCGTGAAAATATAGCTGCATATGAAGAAGAATTAACCAAATATGGTTTAGATGTATTTAAACGATTAGGAGATGCTGTCAATCTATATGGACCAAGGACAGCTGTGAAAAGATTAGGAATATTCTCGTTTACATTTAACAATGTGCATGCACATGATGTGGCAGAAATTTTAAACAGGAATAATATTTGTGTTCGATCAGGTCATCATTGCGCACAAATAATTTTAGAGAAAATTAAACAACCAGCAACAGCTCGTGCATCAGTTTCAATTTATAATTCCAAAGAAGATTTGGACAAATTAGCAAACGGACTTGAAGATGTTAAAAAAATTTTAAAAATCTAGGC
>DASVYQ010000174.1:0-2583 GCA_036392095.1 Patescibacteria group bacterium | reverse complement strand
AATAAATCATTAGCTGAAAAATGAAAAAATAATGAAAACCTGCTAAGTAAAAAATCATAAAAATAATGGTACCCATGCATGGAATATCCTGCAAATCCCGCACTTGGTGGAGGGAAAAAAAACACTTGCGTTTTTATGTGGGCAATATGCATCAACCCATCAGTACTATTTACTGTGCCAATAAATTGAAGACCATGGGCGGTCTCTATTCCTGAGAAAAAACTCATCCCAGTAAATGCTAAGGAACCTAAAGTTATTAGCAACAAAACAACCCAATGAGTTTTGGGAAATGAGAAATCTACAATAAATCGTTTTCTGATAAGAACGTACAGACTTATCAGAACAACAAATAATAATGACAACCAAGGAAATCCAATCCACCCTCCGATGTAGGAAAGGAGAATAAATGCTGAATACCCAAGCGGCCATGCAAGAAATTGTTTTTGCTCTTTTGTAAAGGAATTATTTCCTAACGAAAGAAAATAAAGTCCTGGAATATAAAAAGATATCCCAATTGCTAAAGCAAAGAGAATATATTGCAATAGTATTTCAAAAATTATCATAATTTTACTTGATAAAAAGTAAGACCTGTACTACTTTCCAAAGTTGAAGTTGCCAATTGATCCAGACAGGGATTAGAACTAGTTATGACAATGTATGGAGTTCCAATCTTTTTAATAATACCTTTTATATCTGTATTATTACATGTTTTGTGAAGATATGTATCAAGAACTAAAAGATTTTTTTGTCTATCTCTATAAATCTCAGCAAGTGCAAATTGTGCTGACTCTGATTCATAATAGGTTGATCTTCCCGTCAAGGCTGCTATGACAGGGGCTTTTTGAAATGGATTCTGACTCAGAGATACCTGTGGATTATCCTCATTGATGTATAAAATAAACCCATTTGGAGGGACAATACTTCTCACTTTTTGTAAGAGCACCACATCTTTTTGAGATATAACAGAAGCTTTCGTAAAAAATAAAAAATTATTTAACTGTCCTAGCACTCCACCTAAAGATAAGAAAACCAAAATACCAAGGACACTCACCTTTATTACTGTTTTTTTACCAGTGAGGAAAGCTCCAGTAGCCATTCCAGCAGGGAGAGCAATTAAAGCACCTGCTATCCAAAGAAACTGCTTAGTGTCAAAAATGGAAACTGACTGAACAAAAAGTGAGCCAACGAGAATAGGGACGCCAATCATCCCACCAATTGCGATATTTTTCTCATCTTTCCAAAACGAAGATTTAAAAATAGTAGGAAGCCCCAAAAGGAGAACAATTCTACTTCCTAACGATAATAGCCAAAATAACCCAATTGCTTCTGCATAAAGAAAAATCAAATGAGGAATATTGTGATGATCTCGAAAAACAATTCTCTTCAGCTCCCATTGCCAACCAAGAAAAGGTGGCTCTTGCATATACACTGAATACGCAAAAAAAGGCGAAAACCAAAGACTTCCCGCGCCAAAATTATTAGGGATATATGTTATTGCAATAACAATTACCGCTGTAAGAAAACTCAAGCAATATGAGAAACTATTTTGGGGCACTTTGATCACCTTAAGTAGCAAAATTAGCGTAAAAACACTCATTCCAATAATACCTGTATACACTTTTAACTCAAAAATCATGCCAAAAAGAAATCCTACAAAAATCATTTGTAGGGGCTTCTGCTTTGATTCAAAAAGGATTGAAACACTAGAAAGCATGATGCCAATTGAGAGAATAATTGCAGGATTAAGAATGAGCTCTAATGGATAAATACTTCCCAATTCTGCCGTTATCGGAATACTATGAATAAAAAAAGACAAAACAAATGCAAAACTTTGAGCAAAGTAAGCAAAGAATAACACCATGCGTTGAGAAAATTTATTTGACGTAATATTTTTACTCACTTCCCAAAACCCAACTCCATAGATAAGAGAGATAAATAAGGGAAGATAGCGATAATACAAATCTTCTGAGGAAAAATGGTAAAAAAGCACTAAGCGACTTATGAGTAAATCGTAAAAATAGTGATATCCCCGAAGAGTAATGTTGGAAAGTCCAGCATGATTGGGAGGAAAAGTTGTTAAAAGATTTTTTGTATAGCCAATATGCAATAATCCATCAATAACGTTAATAGTTCCAAAAAATTGAATACCAGCATGGGTTTGAATATAAGAAAACGCAGTCAAAGATAAAAACGTAAGAGATCCCAGTATAATAATCACCCAACTCCATAAGTCCTTTCTCTCTATTTTTAATTTAAAAAGACTCTTGTCATAAAATAGAGCAAAAAGAAACACTCCAATTACAATAACAAGAGACAAATAAGCAAAATGGATATACCCACCAAGATAGCTTGTAAAGAGAAATAGTAAAATCCCACTTGACCAGGAAATAAGAGAGATATAGTTTTGCTTTAGTGTAGGAAAGATCCAAGAAAGCACCAGCGTACCAGGAAGGTAAAAGCTAAAATATGCAGCTAAAGAAAATAATAAAAACCCTAGAATAAATTCCATTTCAAGCGTATTGCTACTCTATTACCTTAATATATCTTTCTGTCTTTGTCTAGATTTAATTACGATGAATAATA
>DASVYQ010000173.1:0-2216 GCA_036392095.1 Patescibacteria group bacterium | reverse complement strand
ACCACTTTCATATCCCAAATCAACTACTTTTAATATTTTCATCTGTAAATTTTTGAACCTCCATTGTTGTAAATCAAATTTTTATTATTGTTTAAAAAATTAAAATCATATTTGTAATACAGCGGTGCACCATTTGCATATATAATAACTTGTCCTGTTCTTAAATTTGAAACACTTAAATAAACATATGAATTAACTCTTATAACAGAAGGAATAAGGCCATCAATTGAATAAAATTGTTCGTAGGTATGAATTCTTTTTAACGTAAACCAGTCTGACTGGACAGGTGTTTTGGTATCTCTATTCTTTGAAAGCCAATCCATGCTTACTTTATCCAGTGTATGGGTATAATACGCATCGTAATAAAATCCTGCGTTTGAAACATTAAGTTGTGGGTAATATCCTCCTGTGAGAGTGGGAATAAACCCTGATAAGTAAAGAAAGAAAAACATAAATATAAATGACAAAATATATGTTTTAATGCTTTTACTGATAAAGTCAAAAACACTTAAAAGTGCCAATCCTCCCATAAGTAGTGGGATAGAAAAAAGTATCATTCCTTGTTGAAAAAGTCGTAAAATTCCATAATCAATTGAGCCACCGGGTAATATGGTTTCAAAAACCAAAATACCAAAAAATGTAATTGTTAAGATTAGGTATTCCTTTTCAAAATTGCTAATATGCTTTTTAAAGAAAAATATTGCAATAAATCCTACGACAATAAATATCTGAATAACTTTTGCATAAAGCTGTTTGAGTTGATCATTTAAATTAAATACATTGATATGCAACTTTGATAACTCCTGCCCAATTATTGTGAGAGGAAGTTTTATTTGAGAGCCTGGTGTAACAGGAGTTTGACTATACGTATCTTTACTTAAGAATGCATTCTCTGAATTAAACTTTCTGACAAATTGTGTTGTTGTCTCAATGTATGTATTAAGAAGCGACTGAGGTGTCGGCTTTTTATTACTTAATAATCCATATGCAGCAGGGTCACTTTTTGATTTTGCAAAATGTGAAGTCCGAAGATCATTAAAGACTTTTGTAATCGTTGTTGAGATGCCATGAGATGTGTTTGTTATATTTACGTTCCATATAAAGGCAGCAGCTAAAAGAATTAGTATCATACCAATATGTAAATTGGGCTTATTATCAAGTAATCCTAATTTTGAATCAATTTTTTGTATACATGTTTTAATACCTGAATGTATCCCCGCAATTCGTAGTGGAAGATGCATGAGAAATGCACCAATGAAAAGTCCCATTGCAATATAGGTTGTTGAATAGTGAGATAATAAAAGTCCAAACCCAAAAAGTATAAACAGTGTCCACTTAATTTTTCTAGATAATGCATTATTGAAAAGAGCATGAAGAAGGAGTGCAAAAAACAATAATGCAATTTCCTGTCGATTAAGCATTGGCATATCTGTCATAAAAGTTGGAAGTGAAACAATAACAAATGTTCCTAAAAATGAAAGGAAAGGATTAAGTAATCTTCGTATAAATAAATACGTTGCAATAATAGATGTAGAGAAAATGATTTGATACAGAGCTTTGTAAATATAAAAATCATTAATGTGAGTAATTTTAGAAATGATTGTTGGAAGTATGGTAATACTAAGACATGCGTTATAGGGGTCTTGAAAATTGCTCATTTTCCAAATTTCTTGAGCTTTGGTGAGTTGGAAAATAAAATACTCCAAGTAAACGTCATGGCCTGTTATATACCACCCACGAAGAGAAGTCATAAATAAAAGCGAAAGTGAAATCATAAAAAGAGTCCATGGGAATACATGTTGACTTATTTTGTCTCGTAAAACTGTGAGGAGCATGACAAATGCAGCAATTGCTCCCAGCATTATCATGGTAAATATGTTGGTATTATTATTGTTGAGACTAAGAGCACCAATAATACTAAGGATTGGAAATATAATTGGAATAATGCTTAGAAAGATATTTTTTGCTGAAATAGTAATGTGAGACGTAGTAAGAGGGATTGGGTTATTTCTGACAAATACATAGCTCCAAAGAAGTCCAAGAAAAACATTAAGAGAAGTAAGAATAGGCAAAAACGATAATGGCTTTATAATGTGAAACGTTGGTAATAAATAATTTATTCCTAGTCCCAAAAGCATAAGTGAAACAATACTTAAGCCTGTTGTATAAGAAGTGAATTCCCATATATTTTTATACTTCACTTTAATTGCCCATGA
>DASVYQ010000172.1:0-21266 GCA_036392095.1 Patescibacteria group bacterium | reverse complement strand
CATGCAACAATTGCTATCTCAAGCGGCAATTGAGGAATCGTTGCATATTTTATTTGCGCAAAACTTTCTGAAAATAATTGTAATAATAAAGAAAGTTCTGTCACAGAAAATTCTTTAGATTTTTCTGTAATTGTTACTAATAATTTCTCGTGCAAAGCGTATAAAAATTGAGATAAAAAATATTTTATATCCATTCCTTGCATTGATAAATTATTTACTAATTCCAATGCTTCTTTTATTTGTTTTTTTTGCAAATATGTTACTAATTCTTGGATTTGTTTTTCAACTCCTGTAACGTGAAATTTTTCTTCTACAAATTTTTTTGTAAGTATTTGTCCGTTAGAAAGTGCAACCATTTCTTCTAAAATTTTTGCGGCATCTCTAAATCCGCCTTCTGCCAAATGTGCAATTAATTCCAATGCTCCTTTTTCAGCTTCAATTTTTTCTCCATTGGTAATTCTTTCTAGAGAATGTACTAATTCTTGTTCTGTTGCTAGAGAAAAAGAAATATGAAAACATCTAGATAAAATTGTTTCAGGAACTTTATGCGGTTCTGTTGTACAGAAAATAAATATTACATGAGCTGGTGGTTCTTCTATGGTTTTTAACAGAGCATTAAATGCCTCTGTTGTTAACATGTGCACTTCGTCAATTATGTACACTTTCTTTTTAGCAGAAGACGGAGCAAGTTTTACCCGTTCTCTTAATTCTCGAATTTCATCTATTCCTCTGTTACTTGCGCCATCAATTTCTAAAACATCTATATTAGATCCACGTGTTATAGAAACACATTGTTCGCACGTATTACATGGTTCTGCATCTTTTGGATGTAGACAATTAACTGCTTTCGCAACAATTCTTGCAGTTGATGTTTTTCCCAGACCTTTCGGTCCTGTAAACAAAAATGCATGAGGGATATTTTTCCCTCTTAATACTGCAAAAAGAGTTTCTTTTACGTGTGTGCTATCTAATTCACTAATTGTTTGTGGTCTATATTTTCTATAAAAAACCATAATTTAAGTACTAAAAATGTATACTGAAAGACAAAGAATTACAAGAGGTATTTCATTTACTCATGATGAAGTCCCAGTAAATGCAATAATCCGTGCTCTACCAACATATCTACTCTATCATCTACCAACATGTCTTCTTTTGCTGATTCTTTAATTAAAACTGGGTAAGAAATAACAATATCACCAAGTCGTAATTTATCTGTTGGTAAAACTATTTTTTCTCCTTCATGAAGAGGAAAAGATAGAATGTTTCTGGTTTTATCTTCGCCTTTATATTTTTTTGAAAGATCCCGCATTTTTCTGTCCCCTACAAATGCAATAGAAACTTCAACAGGCCCTTGAATGTTTTGAGCATTCAAAGTCTGCAAAACAGTTTTCCTGATTCTTTTTCTATTAACTTTATATCTACTTTCTACATAAAGTAGAATAGAAACAGGATTTTTTTTATAAAGGGAATCAGTCATAGGTTACCATCGAGCTTGAGCTCTGGCCATTTGTCGATCTTTCTGCTTTTGTTTACGAGCAGCAGAAGGTTTTAAATAGAATTGGCGTCGTTTTGCTTCTAAAACTACACCGTCAGCTAAGACTTTTCGCATAAATTTTTTAATGACTGAATCGTCACTATCTCCTGGCATTTTCTTTACTTTTACCATATTAAAAAACACCCCCTTCCAAATTATTAATTTGAATAATATGTGCCTATAATTATAGCACAAAATTGTTTTGTAACGTACCAATCTACTGACTTTGCAGATTTTGTAAAGCATCTGAGGCTAATTTTTAACAGTTGCCCATGGATTATATCCTCTTCCAAGCCTTGCTGGCCTTTTTAAGCTCTCAATACATGTCTTCTTCTTAATGGAGGAGGAACGATTCTTTGTGCCTTTACTAAAGCGAGATCAATCGCCATTTCTGCCAAATTTGGGACAAATTGCAAGTTATGCAAGGCAGCATTTAAAAGATATGGCCAATATTGCAAAGATAATCTCCTAGTTGTTAATATTTCTTGCTGGGCTTCAGATGGCAGAAAATTAATAATCGTTTGATAAATTGGCGCATTGCTACCATATTGTCCACGACCTTCATGCCTCAA
Organism: Patescibacteria group bacterium; assembly: GCA_036392095.1. Lineage (GTDB taxonomy): Bacteria > Patescibacteriota > Microgenomatia > Levybacterales > UBA12049 > PPGL01. The sequence continues at coordinate 19,160 of DASVYQ010000172.1, read as the reverse complement.
TCTTCTTCTAATCATGGCTAATTCTGTATCGTATGGAAACATTTGTTCTTGCCTTCTCCATCTTCTAAAAAATTGCCTTGGGGTAGCACCATCTGCAATTGCATCTCCAACTTCTGTTCCCCATTTAATAGCAGCTGGGATGACTTCATTCATTAACGGAGAACCCATTCCTGCGGCATCACCAACAAGAAATACTCTTTTTGTCCTCTTTGCAGCTGACACTGGAACTGGTTCTGCTCGAATAAATCCAACAATTGGTTCTCCAATTTGTTCTATTTCACAAATTCCTCTATCAAGGCAGATTCTTCTAAGATTCTCTATCATTTCTCTTTGCCTAACAGGATCAAGTTCTGAAATCCTGCAAAGATCTGAAGAAACGATATCTGCTTCTGTTTCTGAATATGGTAATACCCAAGCAAGTCCCGTATCTCTTCCTACTGGATCAATTAAAGAACCCTGTTTAAACTTCCCTTTAGCTCTAAATCCTCTTACCCATAAAACTAGAGGATCATCATTTAATAAATGATCCTTCTGTCCTTCAATAACATGTTTCCTGCTAAAAGAGCTATAACTTCCTGTTGCATCAACAACATATCTTGCAGTAATTGTTTTTATTTGCTCCCCATCTCTAATTTGTAAATCTATATGATCGTCCGTTTCTTTAGAATCAACTACACGTGCTTGTATTTGGGTGACTAATTGGGAATCAAAACCTTCCCGAAAGAATCTTACAAGCGGCTCGTGGTAAACGCCATAGGTCATCCCATTGCCTTCAGTAGGATCTATTGCTGCGCTTCTTGCTTCATCATCAATATTTATTAATCTAAAATTTGGAACAGAAATTAATGCTCCTTGAACAGAAAGCGATTCCAATAGACCTGGAGTCCTTGCTAAATGTCCAGCATTTACAAAAAGAGATTTTTCTGGAATTGATGGTCTTGGATCAACAATGGCAACTCGTAATCCTCTTTCTCCAAGCCTTTTTGCCGCTGCTGCTCCCGCAATACCATTTCCAACGACTACAACATCATAGTCGTGCTGAGGCTCTGCTTCTATTTTTCGGACAGTTTCTCTTGTTTGTGCTTGCTCTACTGCTACCATAGTCCATTTGTTTGGTGAGTTTAGCACAAAAAAATAAGATTTTCAAACTATAAGACCAATGGAGTTAGAGTTCTGCGGCTTTGCCCCATGGGCCTGTGAGGTGAAAATGAAGATGGTCTATTGCCTGTGCTCCCCCGGCATTAATTACAATTCTATAGCCTGAATTTTCTATCTGCTGCTTTCTAACCATATCCTGGATAACTTTTCTCACTTTTCCAAGCAGTGCATCGTTTGCCAGTGCAGTAAAATCTGGAATATGTTCTTTTGGGACAATTAATAAGTGAACAGGCTTAATGGGCTTAATGTCGGGAAAAACCATTATATCTTTATCTTCATAGGTAAATTCTTTTGAAATTTCCCCATCTCTAATTTTGCAAAAAATACAGTTGTTCATATAGTTTTTACAACATCAACAATTTGTTTAAGAGTAAGCGTTGTTGGAACCATTTTAGGATTTTTTGGCGTACCATTTAAGAGCATTTTTTTAGAAACATGTAAAAACCATGTAGCATTTGGATCCATTTTTGATAATTGTTCATAAGCTAGAGTTAAATCTATTCCCTTCTCTGTTTCTGTTTGCGGTCTTGCCTTAATTCTGACATACCCTTTTCTTGGATCTTTTCTTACAACCAACACATAACCCATTTTTTGCGAAAGTTTTATTACTGTGTCGTTTATTGTTTCAAATGCAATTGCTTTCCCAAAAGAAGTGGTAAATTCCAAACCTTTTTTAATTTCATTTTCTGCCCAAACTCTATTCTCGAATTCGTGCAAAAGAGCATCTAGACATTCAAACCCAAAATTTACATAAAAACTATCTTGATTTGGCCTTGCAACCTTTAAACCTTCTAAAATACCTAAAAGTGAGAATTCATGATAGTCTGCTGCCGGATTCTCCCAAAAAACTTCTCCAAAATGATCAATATCTACCAGTATATTCACCATTCTTGTTATTGCCTCTATTCTGTCTTTCATTTTTTCAGAAGTTGGATTTACAAATTCTTGATTTCTTTGCTGTACATATTCCCAAGAAAGCGATGCTGCAGATGTGTGTTTATCAGATGTCTGATGATGATCTAAAGGTCCCATTCCAGTATCTACATGAATTACGTCATTATCTCCAATTTTTTCTATTGCACTTTCTCCTTTAAATGGAGCAATTCTTTGACCTGCAGGAACAAATTGCACTTCTGCATTTTCCCATCCTGGCAAATATCGTTTTATAAACCAGCTAGATGAAATTGCATCCCAATCTGGAGAGGAATGAGTAACAATTATTTTCATAATACCCTTTAAGTATACCTTTTTTAAGCTATAAAAAAAAGCAGAACATAAAAAAGCTTGACAAATTGTGAAAAATAAAACACTATAGAATAAGAACAATTTATGGATCCAAAACAGTCAACAAAATTAGACCCAAAATTACAAGAAGCTTTTGATCGCGTTATGGGAACTCCAACAGCACCAGGAGCTACCACTCCAACTACCCCTTTACCAGCTGCTAATCCATTACCGCCAAAACCAAATCCGGTTGCCACTCCCGCAGCGCCAATGCCAATTCCTGCAATTAAACCCGTGCAAGCGGCATCAACTGTTCCCACAGCTCCTCATTTGCCAGGAACACCAATTCAACCGCCTATGGGACAACCTGTAATGCCTCAAGTGCCATCTACACCAACTATGCATCCTGCAGCTCCTATGCCACAACCTCTCTCTGCACAAATGCCAAAACCAGCAGTTGTTTCTATGCCAACACCTCCCATAACTGCAGCAGTAAAACCCGCTATTGCTCAGCCTGTTATGCCACCTATTCCACAAGCAATGCAACATCCTATGCCTCCACAAATTACTACTGCCCAACCTCAACAACCACAAATGCAAGCAATGCATGCTACAGCTCCAGCATTAGCAGTAGCCCCAGCAGGAGAACATGGAGCAGGAACGCCAACACATGGCTTTGTAGCACCTAAGAAAAAAGCTGCTGTATCACCTGTGATTCTTATTTTTGGAGGAATAGTATTTTTACTTGCCTACACAATTTTCTGGCTTAAATTTTTTAACGTTCCAATTCCCTTTATAACTCAATAAAAATATCTCTGAATTTTCGCTTTCCTGTAAAACATTATTTTTGAAGTTTCTGAAGTATCTCTTCTAAAGTTAATAATTCAATAACATCTTCTGTTCGTTTTTTCCATTCAATTTTTTCTCCGGTTTTACCACTTATGACAAGTCTAACTGGCATACCGAATAAATCTGCGTCTGCAAATTTTTGCCCAGCACTTACGTCTCTGTCATCATAAAAAACTTCTATTCCTTTTTCTTGTAATGTTTTATAAATAATTTCTGCTTGCTCATTTTTATTAATAGAAATAAGATGAACGGCATATGGAGCAATTGCATCTGGCCAAACCAAACCTTTTTCATCGGCGTATTTTTCTACCAAAACTCCCATAATTCTAGATGGACCAATGCCATAACTTCCCATATAGACAGGTAATTGTTCACCTTTTTCATTTGTAAACATATATCCAAATGCTTTTGAGAATTTGGTATTAAGTGGGAAAATATTACCGATTTCTGCTGTTTTATATACTTCATAAACCTCTCCTGTTTCTGGATACATATCTCCTTGTTTTGCAGTTTTAAAATCATAAAATTTTTCTGGCACTGGCAAATCTCGACCAAAATTTACATTTCTGCAGTGAATATATGTTTTATTAGCACCCATTTCAAAATTTCGTCTATCTTTCATTGATTCATCCATGTAAATTTTTACTTCTGCTGGAAGATTAAATAAACCTACGTATCCAATTTCTGCACCAGTTATTCGTTTTATTGTTTCTGCAGAAGTTAATTTTAAAGTTTCGGAATTGGAAATTTTTCGTAATTTTTCTTCATTAATTTCATAATTTCCTCTAACAGCTGCTGCAATAATTTCCCCTTTTTCATTTTCAAAAAGAAGTGTCTTTGTAGTTTGTTCTGCAGTAATTCCCAAAAATTTAACCAAATCACCTACTCCAATTACTCCTTTTCCTTCAACTTCCTCCAAAGGTCTCATCTCATCATTATTTTGATCCATAGTTGGAGCTTTACTTGGTGCAACTTCTCTATTAAAGGTAAGACCTGTACTTGGGACTCTAAATACAATGTCTTCTCCAGCATCACAAACTGTTTGAAATTCATGAGAGTAATCTTTGGTAAAATCTCCACCTGATGCAAGAGTTATAAATGTGTCTGTATGAGTAAAACCTAATCTTTCAAATGTTTTCCAGTAAGCATCTTTTGCTAAATCATAATATTTTCTTAAATCTTCTTCTGAAGTATGAAAACTGTATAAATCTTTCATTAAAAATTCCCTGCATCGTAAAAGTCCTGATTTAGCTCGAGGTTCGTTTCTAAATTTAGTTTGGATTTGATACACGGCAAAAGGAAAATCTTTGTAACTTCTGTTAAATTCCATAACAAGTGGCGTTACCATTTCTTCGTGTGTTGAACCTAAAACATATTCCGTATCGTTTTTAAGTTTTGCTTTTTCATTTGCAGGAAGAGTTTTCATTAAAACATCTACCGTATGTTTTCTGCCTGTTTTTTCCCAAATTTCAACTGGAGCTAAACTTGTCATTTGAATCTCCGCACCAATTTTATCCATTTCTTCTCGAATAATTTTTGTAATTTTATCTAAAACCCTAAGTCCTAATGTTAAAAATGTATACACTCCGGCCATTTCCTGATGGATAAACCCCGCCTGCAGCAAAAGCTTTGCATTTTTTGAATGCAATTCGCTACTAACTGTTTTACTTGTTTTAAATGGTATATGAGAATACTTCATAGTTTTAGTATTAAATATTATTTCGATTTATTCAACTGTTTAGATTTATTAAACCCGTTTTCTATTGCTTTATGAAAGATTTCTCTTAGCTTTTCTTCTTCAAATGTTTGAACAACCTCTTGTGTTACTCCACCCTTTGAAGTTACGTTCAGTCGTAACTCTTCAAAACCTTTATCAGCATTTTTCAAAACCTCTGCACTTCCAACAATTGTTTGTAATGCTAACAAATGAGCATCTTTTGCATCTATTCCCATTGCAATTGCTTCTTTTTCTAGTAATTCTGCTAATAAAAATACGTATGCAGGACCACTTCCTGAAATTGGAGTAATAATATCTATTTGAGATTCCTGAGACAATTCTATTTCTTTTCCAATACTTGTTAATATTTCTTTTGCCAAGTATTTTTCTGCAATATTTACTTGAGTTGAACAAATCCAGCAAGACATTGATTCACTTACTTGTGCAGCTAAATTTGGCATAACTCTGACAATTTTTTTATCTCCCAAAAAATCTTGCATGTGAGCAATAGAAATGCCTGCCGCAATAGAAATAACTAGCTTTTCCCCAATTATATCTTTAATTTCTGTTAAAACCACATCCATAATTTGAGGCTTTATAGTAAGTAAAACAATATCTGCCGACTTTACGACTGCAATATTATCTTTACTAACAGTCACTCCTTGTTTTGAAAATTCTTCAAGTCCTTCTAAAATAATATTTGTTAAAAATAAATTTTTGGATGCAACAATTTTTTTTGCTAATAATCCTTTAGCTATTGCTTTTCCCATTACTCCAGCGCCAATAATTGCAACAGTTTTATTCATTATTTGGTCTCCAATACTTTTTTTATTTTTCTAATTGCAAAATCTATTTCAGACTTTTTAATTATTAAAGGCGGTGCAAAACGAATAACCATATCATGTGTCTCTTTTGATAAAATTCCAATCTTTGCTAATGCTTCACAAAATTTTCTTGCCCCACCAGATTCTGGAATTAATTCAACCCCAATAAATAATCCTTTTCCTCGAATTTCTTTAATCCATTTACTTTTAATTGTTTTAAGTTGCTTCAGCAAATAGTCTCCCATTTTTTGGCTGTTCTCAACCATTTTTTCTTCTTTCATAACAGCAATTGATGCTCTTCCAATTGCAGCAGCTAACGGATTTCCACCAAATGTACTTCCGTGATCACCTGGCTTTATAACATTCATAATTTCTCTTGAAGTTAAAACTCCTGAAACAGGATAATATCCTCCACCCAATGCTTTTCCAACAATTACCATATCTGGCTTTGCATCTGCTTCATGCTGGAAGGCAAATAATTTTCCTGTCCTTCCAAATCCAGTTTGGATTTCATCTAAAATGAGCAAAATATTATTTTCTCTGCATAATTTTTTAAGTGCAGTTAAATATCCAGCATCTGGAATAATAATGCCGCCTTCTCCTTGGATAGGTTCAATTAGCATTGCAACTGTGTTTGTTGAGATTGCATTTTTCACTGCATCAATATTGTTATACTCAACTACTTTAAATCCTGCAGGAAATGATCCAAAACCTTCTTTATATTGCTGTTCTGTAGACATACCAACAATGGTAATTGTTCTCCCATGAAAATTATTTGCAAATGCAATAATTTCTGCTTTGTCTTTTTCTACACCCTTTTTTGTATATCCCCATTTTCTTGCAATTTTTAATGCTGTTTCAACTGCTTCTGCACCTGAATTCATTGGCAAAAACATTTCAAAACCAGTAAATTTGCATAATTCTTCGCAAAATTTTCCTAATTGGTCATTTCTAAATGCTCTACCTGTAAGAGTTAACAAATTCATTTGTTTTATTGCTGCTTTTGCAATTTTTTTATGTGCATGACCATGGCTTACAGCGGAATAACCGCTTAAAAAATCCATGTATTTTTTACCGTTTACATCCCATACCCACACACCTTTCCCACGAGCTAAAACCACATCCAAAGGATGATAATTATGTGCGCCATATGTATCTTCTAAATTAATATAATACTTATCTGTCTTTTTCATAATTTTGCAACAAAAAAACTCGTCTTCGTCATACTCAACCTATGAGTATAACAAGGACGAGTTCATTCTCGTGGTACCACCTTGCTTTATGCTTTCCTTTTTTTACAAGTTAGGACTTGGATCTGCTCATCGCAGTCTGCTCAGGGGTGGGAATTTCCCCATCAACGCATTTAATACATTCTAATATGAATTACAAAAATTGTCAATTTAGGTTTTAAGTTCGTCTTTTTGGAGCAACGGGCATCATTTGAGTTCTTCTAATACTTCTGCTTCCTTTTGTTCTGGTATCAATATATCTTAATGCTTGCATAACTGGATAATCTCCTGATGCTAAATGAGCTAATCGAAGATTATTTTGTGATGGCATACCTCGAAGTGTCTGTTCTAAACCAGGAACTGCTCTATATAAAGCAGATAAACCAGCATCTGTTACATTTTCTAAGAACATTACTGCTAAATTTACTCTCATTTGATCATAAACATAGAGTAAAATATGTGCTTCTCTACCCGAAAAATCTCCCATATTTTTATACATTTGACCACTAAGAACTTCGTGGATTGCTGATGTTACCAATACACCATTTCCTAATGCTTCAACATCTTGGGTTTTTGTCTCTAATGCTTGTGAAAATCTTTGTAAACTGGTTCTGGTAAGACCTGCAGCCTCCTGATAATCAGCATATTGTAATCTATTTATTGCTGGATTAAGTGGAAATGGATGTACCTCAAAGACAGCTAAAAGTCTTTCATTTAGTGGAAGTGGTGCAAAAGCAGCTAATGCTTCTCTAAGGGGAACTTGTTGTGTAGGAACCTGCAAACGTACTGTTTGTGCATCTGCAAATGCAGCAAAAGCAGAAGTTAGTTGTGATTCTCGTGAAGGGGGTGTTGGCATTACTCTATTATAGGATAAATTTAGCCATGAGTCAACTAATAAGAAATTACTAAAAGCTTAGGTTCTGTCATTTCTTGCATTGCGTACCTAACCCCCTCACGGCCAACTCCTGAATTTTTTATTCCCCCATATGGCATATGATCAATCCTATAGGTTGGGACATCATTAATTATAAGCCCACCTACATCAAGAGTTTGGTATGCTTTGTGAACCAAATTAATATTTTGGGTAAAAATACCAGCCTGAAGACCAAACTCAGAATTGTTTACCTCTGTTAATGCCTCATCAAATTCTTTATATGGAATTACTGTTACTAATGGTCCAAAAATTTCCATGCAATTTACCTTCATTTTAGAGGTTGTTTCTGTAAGAACTGTTGGCATAATAACATTTCCCTCTCGAACTCCTCCGGTTAGCACACGAGCACCTTGTTTTTTGGCCTCAATAATCCATTCCATTACTCTATCTGCTTCTTTGCTGTTAATTAAAGAAGAAACTTGGGTTTTTTCATCTCTGGGATCTCCTACCACCAATCCTTCTACTTTTTCTTTTAACAACTCTAAGAATTTCTTATAGTTTTTTTCTTGTACATAAATTCTTTGTGCAGAAATACATGATTGTCCAGCATTAGAAAAACCTGCTAGAGCAATTGCCGCTGCTGCTTTTTCTAAATTTGGTACATCGTCATGAATAATAACTGCAGCATTTCCTCCTAATTCTAAGGCAACTTTTTTATCTGCTGCTTTTTTCTTAATACTCCAACCAACAGAGACACTGCCCGTAAAACTGACCATTTTAATTTTAGAATCAGTTGATAATAAATCAGCTGCTTCATAATCTGACGGCAACACATTTAAACCTCCCTTAGGAAGTCCTGATTGCGCGTAAGCTGCTGCCAAATGCAAAGCACAAAATGGTGTCTGTGTTGCAGGTCTCACAACTACTGTATTTTTACTGGCTAATGCCGGAACAACTTTGTGTGCTACTAAATTTAATGGAAAATTAAACGGAGTAATTGCTGCAATAACACCAATAGGAAATCTTTCTACCTTTGCTTCTTTGTTTTCTCCCCATGGTCTTCTATCTAGGGTAAATGTCTCTCCATACATTCGCTTTGCTTCTTCTATACCGTCTTCAAATGTATGCAATGCCCTATTTACTTCCGCCTTTGCAACAGATATTGGTTTTCCTGCTTCTTCTGATAAATCGTGAGCAATTTCTTCAAAATTTTCTTGAATATATTGCTGCATTTTTTTTAATCCATCAACAATTTTAAAAATAGGCAAATGTTTCATTTCTTCAAATGCTCTATTTGCAACAACAATCGCCTCTGTCATTTGTGCTTTATTTGCAATGCCTACAGTTCCTACTAATTTGCTGTCATAAGGACTTAAGATATCTTGTGTTTTTGGAGCTTTTACCCACTGATTGTTTATGAAGATTTTAGAAAAATTTGTATTCATACCGTTTTGTTATATCACTCGACAAACATCCTTTGCAAGCTGTTTGGTAAATACTTCGACATTCTCTGAATAATCAATTGGTACTTCTACAACATGCACACCTTTTTCTTGTAATAATTTTTGAATAAGTGGTGCAAAATCTTCGGTTTTTGTAATTTTATGACCAACTGCTCCATATGAATTTGCATATGCAACAAAATCCGGATTATTAAAATCTAATCCAAAAGAAGGTAATTTTTGGCTGTCTTGTTTCCATTTAATCATGCCATATCCATTGTCATTTAAAATGATAATTATTAAATCTAGTTTAAGTCTCACTGCTGTTTCTAATTCTTGAGAATTCATCATAAACCCTCCATCTCCAACAACTGCAATAATATTTCTATGCGGTTTTACTAATTTTGCTGCAATAGCTGCAGGCAATCCTGCTCCCATTGTGGCAAATGCATTATCTAGAATAACACCGTTTTGTCTAAATGCTGGATAATTTCTTGAAATCCATAATTTATACATTCCATTATCTAATGTAACAATTGCTTCAACAGGTAAAACGCTTCGTAAATCAGAAACAAATTTTTCCGGAAGAATTGGAAAACTCGTTACGTTGTCTTTACTATGAATGTGTTTTTGCAATGCTTCTTTTACTTTTTTGAAATAACTAAAATCCCAATGACTCTGTGGAGAAATTTTCTCTGTGAGCATCCAAATTGTATGAGCAATATCACCAACCACTTCCAATGTTGGAGAATAGACATCATCAACTTTTGCGGGATAAAAATTAATATGAATTATTTTTTTATCTACATCACTTCCCATAAACGCAGGTGGTTTTTCATAAATATCATGACCAATCACTAAAACAACATCTGCCTTATCAAAAGCGCAATGCAAATAATCACTTTGAGAAAGTGCGGCAGTTCCTATATATTGTTCCAATCTTTCATCGATAACTCCTTTTCCCATCTGTGTAGAAATGAATGGAATTTTTGTTTTTTCGGTAAATTCAGTTAATCTTTTGTGAATCATTTTTCTATTTGCTCCGGCGGCAACAAGAATTATGGGGTGTCTTGCTTTTAAAATAATTTCAACAGCTTGTTCTATTGCTTTTGGATCTGGACCTGGACGTCGTACTTTAACTGGCATAATTGGTTTTGCATCTATTTCTTCCCTTGCAATGTCTTCTGGGAATTCCAAATGAACCGCTCCTGGACGTTCTTCTTCTGCCAATTTAAATGCGTTTCTTACTGTTGAGGGGATATTTGTTCCACTATGAATTTGCTCTGCAGATTTTGTAATTGGTTTCATCATGCCGACAACATCTATAATTTGAAATTGTCCTTGTTTACTTTTTTTAATTGGTTTTTGTCCGGTTATAACAAGTAAAGGCATTCCACCAAGTTGTGCATACGCAACACCAGTCACTAAATTTGTTGCTCCTGGACCTAATGTTGAGAGAGCTACTCCCGCTTTTCCTGTTAGTCTTCCATATGTTGCAGCCATAAATGTTGCTGCTTGTTCGTGACGGGTTACAATAAGTTTAATTGAAGATTTTCTAATTGATTCCAGAAGATCAATATTTTCTTCCCCAGGAATCCCAAAGATATATTCAACGCCCTCTGCTTCTAAGCATTTTACAAATAAATCAGAAGCTTTTATCATAATGCAATTGAAATAGTATAAAGAGTTTTTGCGTAGTTTTCAAATAATTATTCTTTCTTTTTTACTTCATGGCCACCAAATTCATGGCGTAGTGCACTTACCATTTTTGCGGTAAAGGAATTTTGAATTTTTGCGTCACTTTGAGATTCTTTTCTATAATCTAATGACCCCTCTATTATTGGTACTGAAACATTTTCTTCTTTTGCTGCTTCTATGGTCCAATCTGCCTCACCTGATGCAGCAATAACGCCTGTTAATTGGGATAATTTTGGATCTTTTACTAATGCATCTTTTGCTCTATCAATTAAAAAACTACTGACAATTGTTCCTTTTTGCCACAAATTTGCAACACTAACCAAATCAAAATTGTAAGCAGATTTTTCTAGAACCTCAAATCCTTCACCAATTGCTTGCATCATGCCATACTCTATGCCGTTGTGAACCATTTTTACAAAATGGCCTGCGCCGCCTATTCCAAAATATTCATGGCCTCCATGAGGAATGGCTAAATCATTTAAAATTGGGGTAATTGTTTCATAAGCAGATTTGTCTCCTCCTACCATTAATGGATATCCTTCTTTAACGGCAATTATTCCACCAGAAACACCAATTCCTAAAAACTTAATTTGTCTTTGAGATAATTGTTCAAATCTTCTCTGCGTATCTTTGTAATTACTATTTCCTCCATCAATAACAATATCTCCGGGATTTACATATGTAAGAACTTCCTGCAAAATTGTTTCTGTTGCATTTCCTGCTGGTAACATAAGCCATACAATTTTTGGAGATTCTAATTTTTCTAATGCTTCTTTAACAGAAGAAGCTACAACAAGATTTGCAGCATTTTGCACTTCTGTTTGTAAATCTTGTAACGGTTGGGGTGATCTGTTCCAAGCAACAACGGTATGACCTGCTAAAACAAGTTTTTTTGCCATTCTTGATCCCATTTTTCCAAGTCCTAAAAATGCTAATTTCATATTGCTATTATATACTACCTGTTTTTTTAATGAAAGAAATGATTAAATCCATTTTCTTCCATCTTTTTCTATTAATTCTTGTGCCTTTTGTGGTCCCCATGTGCCTTGTTTGTATTCGAATAATTTCCCTTCATTTTGTTCCCATCCATTTAAAATATTTGTAATAAATTGCCAAGAACTTTCTAACTCGTCTGATCGGTTAAATAACATTTGATCTCCTGTAAAAATATCCAATAAAACTTTTTGGTAGGCATCCTGTCCGCTTGTTCCAAATTGTTGTGCATAAGAAAAATTCATTTGCGTTGTCCCAAGACCCATTTCACCTGGTGTTTTTGCAATGAATTGAATACTAATCCCTTCATCCGGCTGAATTCTAAAGGTTAAAATATTTCCTTCTTCCGGACATCCGATTTCTTTAAATAATAAATGGCAAGTTTGCTTAAAAACAACAGAAATAGTTACTTCATTTTTCTCCATTTTTTTCCCTGCTCTTACATAAAACGGAACATTATCAAATCTTCCATTTTGCACAAATGCTTTAAATGCAACAAAAGTTTCTGTTTGAGAATTTGAATTTACATCTTGCTCTGAGAGATATCCTTCATATTGACCTCTAACAACCATATCCCCAACTTGTTTTGGATCTATGCACTGCAGCGCAGAAATTGCACTACATCTTGCGTCCCTTACCCCTTCTTTTGAAAAGCTTTTTGGCATATCCATAGCAACAGATGCTAGCAATTGTAAAATATGATTTTGCCCAACATCCCGCAAAATTCCAACGCCATCAAAGAATTTTCCTCGTTTTTCTATTCCTGATTTTTCAGTTAACGTAATTTGTACATGATCAATAAATTCATTGTTCCAGATAGGTTCAAAAATGCTGTTTGCAAACCGAAAAACAATCATATTTTGTACTGTTTCTTTTCCTAAATAATGATCAACTCTAAAAATCTGTCGCTCTTCAAAAATTTGAGCTAATTTATTATCAAGCATTTTTGCTGTTTCCAGATCTTTTCCAAATGGTTTCTCTATTGCAATTCTTGTCCACTTGCTGCTTCCCTGCCCACATCCTTCTGAAAGCTTTGTATCTTTAAGAAAATTAAGAATATGCTCATAATGTTCTGGTGGAGTCGCTAAATAAAAAACACGGGTAATACATGCACCAATTTGTCCGTCAAAGTGTGCAAGCTTTTTAACTAATTGCTGATATCCTTCTTCTTCTCCAAAAGAACCTTGCTGATAATAAAGATGCTTTATAAAAGTATGCCATTTTGCATCATCTTGGAAAGTCTCAAAAGATTTTGCAAATTCTTCTTGCTGCAAATCTCTTCGTGCAAATCCAACAATAAAAAAATCTTGAGGTAATTGATTTTGCTTATACATTGCAAATAATGCAGGAATTAATTTTTTATGTGCTAAATCTCCAGTTGCTCCAAAAATAACTAATACAAACGGGCTTTGCATAATTTTATTTTATATCTTCTGATCGGTAATAAAAAGTGTTTTATCAGAAAATTGACGTGTATTATAAATTCTTGCAGGAAGTTCTTCCAAGGATCCTTTTGTAAATACTTTTTGCAATGCTTCTTGCTTTTCTTCTCCAAAAACGAGAACAATAATAAAATCAAGTAAAGAAAGTCCGGCAAAAGTTAATGTAATTCTCTCTTTAAAATATCCATTTGCATCATTAAAACAAGAAACAAATAAATTTTTTTGAGATTCTGAGAAGATAGGATTTTTAAAATCTTCTCTGTTTGGTGCAATACCAGCGGTATGACCATCTGTTCCAATCCCTGTAATTCCGATTGAATGAGGAAAATGGAAAAAAATTTCTCTTACTTTTTCATCGTACTTTTTAGCTGCATCTTCGCAAGATATATTTTTTTGTAATGGAGAAAAAAATGGGATTTTATTTTTTGAAAAATAGTCAAACAAACCTGTATGGGAAATCATTAATTCATTACTATTTTGATGCATTGGATTTCCAAATCTTTCATCTACAATTGCTGCAGCAGCAGGTTTTATTATTTTTTCATTTGCCATTCTTTCGTATAATGGTTTTGGCGTTTTTCCTCCAGATAAAAAAAGAGCAGTTTTAGTATTAACTTTTTCGTACAAAATTTCTTTTGCTTTTTCTATTCCAGCTTCTAATGAATTTACTAAAACTATTTGCATGCGTACTATATAATAACAGAAAATTGAAAACTGTACAGCTTATGGTATAAGAGGCTGATGTGTAATAAGCCGTACAACATCATGGAATGTAATTAAAAGAATAAGTGTTAATAAAAATGCCATCCCTATTGCATGAGCATATCCTTCATATTTAGGATTCACTTTTTTCCCTGTAACAGCTTCAATAAGAATAAAGAAAAGCCGTCCCCCATCTAGTGCAGGAATTGGCAAAATATTTAAAACAGCCAAATTAAGAGATAATAATGAAATTAAAGAAAGTACTGCATTTGGACCAACCTGAACAAATTGTCCTGTTAACTGAGCAATACCAATTGGTCCTGCAATATCTTTTGGTACAGAATGTTGCACAACTAATTGCCAAACTGATTGTCCTAATCCTTGAATAACAAGCCAAGATTGTTTAACGGTTTCAACCGTTCCAACAACAGGTGCTTGATACCAAGGATATTTTTTGGCAATAACATTTGTTGTAATTGCAATCCCCATTGCTCCTTCGTTAGCTGGATATTTTGTCCTTGGAGTTATATATAAAACTTGTTGTTTATTTTGCTTATCTAAAATAGTTATTATTAACTTTTGTCCTAAATGTTTTTTTGTATAATCAATAACTTGCTGTGGATTTGTAACTGTTATGGAATCAACCGAAATAATAGTATCGCCGACCACAAGACCAGCTTGTTGAGCAGGAGAATTTTTTGCTACCTCTGCTACTAACACATGGTTTCCGGGAGTAGCTATTCCAACAACTGCAAATAAATAACTTGCAATAACAACAGCAAGTAAAAAATTCATAACTACTCCTGCAACGACAATAAGAGCCCTTTGCCATGGATTTTTTGCAAAAAAAGCTCGCTTAGCATCTTTAAATTTTTGTTTGGATTTTTTTAGAGATACTTTCCCCATTCCTGCTTCATCTTCTCCGTATAACTTTACAAAACCGCCTATTGGTAAGGCATTAAGAGAATATATTGTTTCCCCAATTTTTTTCCCAAAAATTCTTGGTGGAAAACCAAAACCAAATTCTTCAACTTTTACATCCATTTTTTTAGCGACAAAAAAATGTCCAGCTTCGTGAATTAAAACAAGAACAGAAAGGATAAGTATGAAGATGATAATTGTTAGAATCATAAAAGTCTTTTTATAATACTGGAAAGTAATAAATATTACAACCAACTAGAACTTAAGGGATGAAATAAACCAACTAACAATAGAGAGAACAATACTAAATAAAATTGCCCATAAAAATCCCTGTACTTTAAACCCAGGAACAAAAGCACTAACTAACAAAATAATTATTCCATTAATAATAAATGTAAAAAGCCCCAAAGTTATAATATTAATTGGTAGTGTTACAACAATAAGAATCGGTTTAATAACTGCATTAATTATTCCTAAGACTACTGCAACAACAACTGCAGTTAAAAAACTATCAACCTTAACCCCAGGTAATACATAAGCAGAAATAATAACTGCAACTGTACTTAAAAGAAGATTAATTATAATTTGCATCTTATATAAGCATAAAAATTTTCTGCTAAAAAAGCAAGTTTTATCATACTTTTTATTTGTAGTTTATAAGTTAGAAGGGTTAAAACTATATACTTAGGAGTTCTTTCTCTTTTGCGTCGCCCATTGCATCTATTTTTTCTATGAAATCATCGGTAACTTTTTGGACTTCTTTTTCTAACCTTCTTTTTTCATCTTCTGAAGAATCACCTTTTTTTATTTCATTCATTGTATCTTGTCTTGCTTGTCTTATCATAATTTTTCCGTTTTCCAATTTTTGTTTCATTAAATGAATAAGTTCTTTTCTTCTTTCTTCTGAAAGAGGTGGAATACTTATTCTGATAACTTGTCCATCATTACTTGGTGTAAAACCGGTATTTGCTTCCATAATTCCTTTTTGGATTTCATCTAAAATAGACTTATCAAAAGGAGTAATGGTAAGGGTCTGAGAATCCGATGCAACAACTGTTGCTACTTCCATAACTTTCATGCGTGCAGAACCGGCATACACACTTACTGAAATATTTTCAACTAAAGATGGGGTTGCACGACCCGTTCTCACACTGGCAATATCTTGGTGTAAAAGTTGCAGAACTTTCTGCATTTGAGAAGATGTAGCTTGCGCTATTGGATCCATATATTAATTATATCTCAAGACGAGCAAATTTTTTAACAGTAATATTCTCTCCCAATTTTCCAATGGTTTGCTTTACTAATTCTTGAATTGTCATTCCAGGATCTTTAATAAATGGTTGTGTTAAAAGATCTTCTACATCTTTTGGATTCATTGCTGCAATTTGCATTGCTACTTCATGAGCTAATTTTTTAAAATCATCTGTTCTAGCAACAAAGTCTGTTTCGCAAAGGATTTCAACTAAAACTCCAATTTTGCCGTTTTGGTGAATATATGGTTCTACAAGTCCTTCGCCTGTTTCTCTATCTGCTTTTTTCTCTGCTTTTTCTGCTGCTCTTTTTTTAAGCCATTCTAAAGCTTTTTCATAACTGCCATTGGATTCTTCTAGAGCACGTCGGCAATCTGAAACACTTGCGGATGTCTCTTCTCGGAGTTTTTTAAGAAGGGATAAATCAATATTAACTGCCATATGCTTATTTTACTGCTTCTTTTTTACTTTTGCGAGCGGAAGTTGCTTTTTTTGCAGGTTTTTCTTCCTTTTCTTCTGCTTTTACTTCTGAAGTTTCTTCTTTTACTGCTTCTTTTTTAACTTCTTTTTTTTCTCTTTTTGGCTCTGCGCCTGTTTTTCCTTCTACCCATGCATCCATAATATGTCCGATTAATAATTCCAAACTACCAACGGCATCATCATTTGCTGGAATTGCATAATCAACAACTGATGGATCTGCGTTTGTATCTACAATTCCGACAACTGGAATTCCCATTTTATTCGCCTCAGCTACTGCCAAACTTTCCAAATGGGTATCAACAACAAACAAAACGCTTGGCAATTCTCTCATGTCGGCAATTCCACCATAGAAAACTTCTAATTTTTGTCTTGATTTTTCCCACATACCAACTTCTTTTTTGGTATATTTTGCTTTTTCAAAATCATCTTTAAGCTTTGATTCTAAATCTCGTAATTTTTTGAAATTCTTAATAACTTCTGGAAGGTTTGTTAAAGTTCCGCCAATCCATCTACTGGTAACAGTGTATAAATTTGCAGCTGCACCCTTAGCTTTAATGGCTTCTTGTGCTTTTTTTGCTTCTTCTAAAATAATTGGAGATGCTTGTCTTTTTGAACCAACAACAACCATTGCTCCATTGTTTTTTGCAACAGAAAGAACAAAAGCTGCGGCTTCATCTAAGCCTTCTTTTGTCATGCCAAGGTCAATAATATGAATGTTATCTCTGGATTCAAAAACAAAATCCCGCGCTTTTGGGTTTTGTCGTGTTACCTGATGGCCAAAATGGCATCCGGCTTCTAGAAGTTCTTCAAGTGTAATTTCTTTCATAAATAATCCTTAAACCTCCATTCAACGCTATTCATTTAGAACAGGATTATATGTTGAATGTGCGTAATGAAGCTATTATAGCAAAATTATTTACCAAACACAACAGACTAAGCCCAGCTGACGGTTTGGGTATGTGCACCTAGATGAAAATAATCTAAAACTGCCTCTTTTGCCTTTTCTACGTCATATGGCTTGCAAGAAAAAATATCTACCAATGCTTCTCGGGATTTACTGAAGGTATGAATTGAAATATGAGAATAATCAATAATCACAAGTCCAGAAAGACCAGGATTTTCTGGAATTCCTTTGGCAATAATCGGACCCTTTAGCACATGCATATTAATGACCGAAGGAAGTTTTTTTAAGAAGTCTCTTAATGATTTTTCGTTAGTCAAATATTGTGGAGAAATATTCTCCAAATCGATAATAATATGGTATCTTTTTTGCTGCATTTTTTTACCATAAAATAATACTAAAAAATAGCATATAGATAATTAATTTTGTTTGTCAATAGGGTATTTTATTTAGATTGTTAAATCAATCTAAATTAGAAGGTTATTTTATTCCGGGGACTGGGAATTTTAATGCAAATTCTTTAACATCTTTTCGCAATTTTTTAAGTTCTGCTTCTGAATCTTTATTTTTAATTCCGCGATCAATAAATTCTGCAACAGTTTCCATATGTTTTTCTTTCATTCCTCTGGTTGTTAACGCAGGAGTTCCAACCCGAATACCCGATGGATCCATAGGCTTTCTTGGATCAAAAGGAATCATATTTTTATTAATAGAGATTTGTGCAATTTCCAATGCATGTTCTGCTTCTTTTCCGGTTATTCCTTTACTTCCAAAAACATCTACCAACATTAAATGATTATCTGTTCCGCCCGATACGATTCTGTATCCTCTTTCTTGAAGTGCACTAGATAATGCTTTTGCATTTTTAATAATTTGTGCAGTATATGTTTTAAATGATGGCTTTAATGCTTCTCCAAATGCAACTGCTTTTGCAGCATTAATATGATCGTGAGGTCCTCCCTGTACTCCTGGGAAAACTGCTCTATTAATTGCCTGAGCAAATTGTGCTTTACTCATAATCATTGCACCTCTTGGTCCTCTCAGTGTTTTATGTGTTGTTGTAGAAACAACATCAAAATATGGCACTGGGCTTTCTATTTGTCCTCCTGCAATTAAACCTGCAATGTGAGCTATATCTGCAAAAGTAAAAGCACCTATTTTATCTGCAATTTGTTTAAATCGCTTCCAATCCATATTTCGGCTGTATGCTGAAAATCCAGCTAAAATCATTTTTGGTTTTTCTTTAAGAGCAATTCTCTCTACCTCATCCATGTCAATTTCTTCTGTTTTTTTATCTACAAAATATGGAATGATTGTGTACAAAAGTCCGGAGAAATTAAGTGGATGACCATGGGATAAATGTCCTCCTTGATCTAGAGAAAATCCTAAAACTTTATCTCCTGGTTTTAAAAGTGCCATATATACTGCCAAATTTGCCGGACTTCCAGAAAGTGGC
>DASVYQ010000171.1:0-1593 GCA_036392095.1 Patescibacteria group bacterium | reverse complement strand
TATCAAAGGAAAGCGATTGAGATCCTGTGAACATAAGATATGATAAATCAGTGTGGCTTGGAACAAATTTCCCCGCATGGAGAAAAGAATTATTGTATGTATCAGTAAGTAATGACCTATCGTAATAAGGGTCATTGATGGTAAATGTTGAGCCCTGTGTTCCTTTTGCAATGATAAAATGACCTGGTTCTTCTAAAATATCAGGCAATCCATTTTTCAAATCTGCTGCAATACTCTCATTACTATTTCCTTGAATTCGCTTATATTCAAGTGCATCTGATGTAAAGTCAGGATTATTAAATGAAAGCTTTGCTAAGCGGGTGAGTCTTGGAATAGCAAGCCAGTTTACTAGACCATTGCCAATGTATCCATCAGGTTGCGATTTAAGCCAGGCATTAAGCGATGCAGGATCTAGCGGCGTATTGTCCGGCATTTTAGTAATCCCATTGTACTGTAGAGCCATAACTGCCGAAGTTAATGCACACCCCCAGTCATGAATAGTTGTGCTTATTGAATTCCACAGGTGCGCAGTATCATATTCTTGCGATTGCCAGGGATCATCCGATTGTTTAATAAGCGGTACGTTTAAATTTATCTCAGAAGGTGTTGGTGTTGGGGTGGGAGTGGGGCTTGGGGTTGGGGTCACATCCTCATCGCATCCAAAAGCGTCACAAACTTCTAAATTAGAAATAGTATTTGAACCCTAAGTGAGATAAAAACGAACACCTGTAGACAAATTAGCTGTGCTAGTAGTTTGTATTAGCTGCTTCTCATCCTCCTCTTCTAAAATATTATTCCCTATGCAGATAAGTTTAATATGATGCGTTCCTATTGATTGATCATAGGGTACATCTGTCAGATTTGAGGGTGGTAAATCTCTAAAACAACTGCCTGTTCCCGTAACAACGTTATCACACTCATCAATATGTGTTAAGCCGTCAGGGTTTAATGAGGGTTGAATAACTTCGGAAAAATCTGAGTTAGCTCTACAAGCAAACAGAACAGTGGTGTCATGTGCATGAATATTGTAATCAAATTTAACGATAATATCTCTTATTCCAAAATCACGAAAATTTTGAGTAAAACCCATGACTCCGTCGTTTCCATACTTTCCATGTCCAGATATTTGGATCCACCCATTTGGTTCCCAATTCGATCCCTCAGAACCCGTTGAATCTTTAAATAAGGTAGAAGCGTATGCTATTTGAAAAATTGGAAGATATTGTGAAATAAAAGACAGAATGAAAAATGAAAAAATAATTAATAATATTCTCTTCATTATTTTAAAATAAATAGAAAATATTATTTTGTATTTGATCTAGATCACATCTTTACAGAAGAATGATTATCATTTTCCCAATTTGTTTTAATAGTGATGTCATGCTAAACTTAGCCATAAATGAATTCAAAAAAACGTTCTGTTTCTTGTTTGATTTGCGGTACGAAAAAAGCGAATTTATATCTTAAAGCAACGAGAGAGTTTTCACTCTACAAATGCAGTAATTGCCAAATTGTTTTTACTTATCCACAACCGAAATACACACGAAAAGTAAATGAGCAAGTTTATGATTCTGAAGAAGAGTTAGATAGTAG
>DASVYQ010000170.1:0-2779 GCA_036392095.1 Patescibacteria group bacterium | reverse complement strand
AAGATAAAAAATTAAAAACCATAATTGTAATAATCGGAGGTAAAAACCCCAAATTAAAAAATATAATATTTTTGATTGTTTTTAATAATGATTTATTAAAGTAATCTTTAATAAAGATAAAAATGACGATTGGTAATAACGCAAAGTAGACATTATCTAACGCAATGCATAAGCCGCATGATAATCCAATTAAAAATGTATAGAATTTATTATTCATATGCAGATTTTTATGTAAAAGATAAAAAAATAACAAGAAAAAAAACATAAGAGCAGAATGCCTTTGGAAAGTAGAACTATATTTCCAAAAAAGTGTTCCTAGTCCAAAAGCTGTTGCACTAAAAAATGAAGCAAAAATATCTTTTGTTAACAAAAAACAAAATAGAAATAATAGCGTAATAGTAAGAGCTCCAAAAAAAGCATTATAAATAGTTGTCAGGGATTCTATTGTACTTTCGCTGGTAATTCCAAGATGATGAATATCATATGGTGGAGCAGTTAGTCTACTTAATGGGGTTGCAATTAAATAAAAGGGAATTGCAAAAATACTTTCAAAAGGAGATCTAATTGAGTAATAATGATTTTTGTATAAAGCATAATCGGGGGTAATATATTGTGTATAGTTATCAATTGAAATAGATCTATTAATAAGTAAACTTTTTGTTAATGCATATTGAGGAGCATCGACACTATTCATTATGCCAACAGTACTTATTGCATAAAGTAACATAAATAAGAGAAATATTGACCATGCATAAAAAGAAATAGAAAAAAAATATTTTTTCATTGTTTTTCAAAGATCATTACTTTTGGATGATCATAAACAGTAAAGGATTCGTCTGCAAAATCATCGGGAATAGTAATTGGAATTCCAAGATAAGATAAAGAGGGGTAAGATGTAAACTCAGCAACTTTTTTATATGCTAATTTTCCATTAAACAAATCATGATAGAATTTTGTCATTAATGGATATCTTTCCGGAACAGTTGGAATACTTCCCCAACCTCGATTTGAAGAAAGAATAAGATAGTTCGACTTATTAAGTGCTGTGTATATTGTTGCCCATTTCTCAGGAGTATCCGCATCAAAAACAGGTAACATTTGTCCTTGGAAATTAATAAAAGGCTGATTTTTTAGAGGTAAAGGGAGAGGATCATCCCAGTATTCACCCAATAATAATTTATTGGCAGGGATATGATTATCTATCCATAAAGATGCAGTAACTCTTGATAACGGTTTGGTATAAATTGAAAAAAATGCTGCCGTCCAAATACTTACAAAAATAAAAGTAAGTCCTAATAATAATATATTTTTTTTAATAAGTATGCTTGCACCAAGTGCACTAAAAATTGCAAGAAAAGGATAGATTATATAATAGTATCTCATTGCCTGAACGTATTGAACTCCTTGAAAAATAATTATTCCTATTGTCCAGATTAAACAAATTGCTAATGATGTTTTTCTATACTTAAGAAGTGTAAGGAAAAAACCTAAAAATAAGAAAAGAGTATACGGTATTCCAATTCCAAAAATAGCAATATTTTGAGCACCAAATAGAATAGGAGTTTTATGTATCCATTGAACACCTGGTGGATACCAGGCTGCTGGGTTATCATAAGCCTTGAGAGTCTGTAAATTTGCTAAAAATGTTTTATTAATAGTTGGAGTAAAAAAATTGCCTGTATCAAATATATAGGGATCGGTAAGCCGCATTGAGGTATAAGAAGTAAGAGCATATACAAAAAAAGCTATTAGGAAAGGAAAAATTGGAGTTTTTAAAAATTTTCTAAAAGAAAAAGATAAATGATATTTGTGGAATAATCCTAAAATTAAATAATATGCAATTAGTGGCAAGATATACGCACTTGTAATTTTGCATGACACAGATATTCCAAAAAAAATACCACTTAATAAAAAGAGAATGCTTTTCCTATTGTTCCAGTAATCTATAGCAAGAGAGAGGGCAGTAAATGCAAAAAAATTTGCAAAAGTATCTACAGTAAAAAAATGAGATTGTTGAATTGGGAAAACAGCAATAGCATAGAAAAATCCTGCCAAATATGGGAAAAAGATAGAAAGATTATATCTCTTTTTTAAAAGAAAACCTATTTTTAAAATAACAAGTACAGTTAGGGAATCAAATACTGCAGATAGAAATCTTCCTAATAAATTAAATTTTTCATATGAATCAAATTGAAATAAAACAGCATAAATTTTGGTTAAAACTAATGGAAAAATCCCATATACAAAAAATGAAAAATTTACGTTTGTCGGATTAAGTAATGATACTTTAGGATCAAAATATGTCGAGAATCTATTTGGTATTTTCATTGCTACACCGACCATAGTTAAAAATCTTTCATCAGGATGAATATGTGCTCCTTGATCCCAATTGACATCAAAGGTTCGTAAAAACATAGAAAGAGTAAAAATTAATAAAATGTACAATAATGGAATAAAGAATGATTTTCTCATAGAGTTAGCATTTGCTCATATTGTTGCACAGTAAAATTCCTTTGTTTTTTAAAAATATAAACTTCCGGTCTGTCAAAAACCGATGCTGTTTCCTCAAATGAAAATACAGGACTATTAAGATATACCAATTTGCATAAAATATCGCAAGGCGTTTCAAAAATTTTTCTAAATCCTAATTCCCCATTAAATAACTTTGTATAGAATAAATTTCCCATAGGATACATATCTTTCTTCTGAAATCTTGTTTTTAAGATTCTTTGAGAAGGCAAAATTATATATTGAGAGTCGGTTAAATCTTGACTTAACT
>DASVYQ010000169.1:0-1667 GCA_036392095.1 Patescibacteria group bacterium | reverse complement strand
GATCAGAGAAAGAATTACGCCAGCAACGTGATTTATTAGAAGAAAAAGTAGAAGAAAGAACAAAAGAATTAAAACAAACACAACTTGAAAAGGTTTCACAATTATATAGATTTGCTGAATTTGGCAGACTTTCGTCTGGTATTCTGCATGATCTGGTTACTCCTCTTACCTCTGTTTCATTAAATCTTTCTCTTTTAACGAATAGAAGTAAAAAAATTAATAAGCAACAAATTGTTGCCGATCAAGAATTGCTAGAAAAAGTTGCACTTGGTGTTACCAGAATGGAATTGTTTGTAAAATCCGTTAGAAAACAATTACAAAAGCAAGAAGTAAGATATTCGTTTAATGTTGTTGAAGAAATAAAGCAAGTACTGCAAGTATTTAATCATAGGTTAGATGAATTTGGAATAAAAGTAAAAATAGAATATGGGAAAAATATAAAAACAGTTGGTAATCCAATTAAGTTTAATCAAATTATTAGTAATATTATAAATAATGCGATTGATGCATATGATTTACATAAAACGTTTATATCAAAGAATAAAAAAATTATAGTAAGAGTAAAAGCAATAGCAAAAGAAATTCAAATTGAAATTCAGGATTTTGGTTGCGGAATACCCAAAAATGTTCAAAAGCAAATATTTAAACCTCTTTTTACAACAAAAGGAATAGAAAAAGGGACAGGAATTGGTTTATATATTACAAAAGAAATAATTGAAAAAGACTTCTTTGGTAAAATTTCTTTTACCTCTAAAGAAAATGAAGGAACAATATTTATTATTAAAATTCCAGAGCTAGAATTATAATGTTTGAAAAAGAAATAAAAAAGGCAGTTACATTTATTCTTTTACAGCAAAAAGAAAACGGAAGTTTTAATCATGAATCCATAAGTGCAATTTCAGCAAACCCTACTTTTACATATACTTCTACTTTTCCGAGTTCTCTTATTACGTTGGCCTTGAAAGATGTAAAATACTTACCACAAGTTAGTAAAATAATAAAAAAATCTGCGGATTTTCTAAAATCGCAAAATAGTAATAATTTCTCGTTTAACTATTGGGATAGAAATTCTCAAAACTACAATAAAATGTCCTTCCCAGATGATTTGGATGATACGAGTCTTGCACTATCTGCTTTATTTATTGCAGATAAAAAATTTATTACCGGGAAAATTTTAGCAAAAATTATTTCTCTTTTAACTGCAGTTGAATTTAGAGTAGGAGGTCCATATAAAACATGGCTTGTTTCTAAAGAATCTGCAAAACAATGGAAAGATGTAGACATTGCTGTGAATGCAAATATCGCATATTTTTTACATTTGCAAGGTATTTCTTTGCCAAACTTAGAAACATTTTTTGATTCAAAAATTAGTAAGTACGATTTATTGTCTGCTTATTACCCAAATGAGTATCCAATAATTTATTTTCTTTCCCGTTTTTATAATGGAAAATTTAAAAAAATCTTAATTAAAAAAATTCTCTCACTTGAGAGAAAATTATATTGGGAAAACCCTTTATATACTGCTTTAGCTGTTTCGTCTTTAATAAATTTACATTATGAAGGTCCAGAAATTGATTCTGCGATTTCTTATATTGTAAAAAAAATAAAAAATAATTCTTGGGATGCATTCCCATTTTATGTAGATCCCGCAATTAAAAATTTTAAAT
>DASVYQ010000168.1:0-17100 GCA_036392095.1 Patescibacteria group bacterium | reverse complement strand
ATTACATATGTTCACATACATTGGCATTGGTGTTTTATTCCTAGGTCTTATTATTGCTACGTCACCAAAACATTTAACAATGGATAAAGGACAAATTTTTGCACATATTGCCTCATTTATTATTGCTATTAATATAGTGCAAACTAAAATGAATACGCCCTTTGCATCTAACAGCGTTTTGGTTTTATTTATGGCTCTTCCTGCAACAATTTTTTTCCCACTTTTACTTAAAAAACCGGTTAAACGAATGAAGAAATTTTTTAGAAAAAATATGCGAGCTAAAATTTTATCTGCAGTTGCAAATGTAGGTTCAATTTATCTTTTTACAGTGGCTGTAAGAGTTGGACCTGCAAGTATTGTAACGGCTTTATATCAATCTGCAATGGTTTTGGCAGTACTCGCTGGTATATTTATTCTTGGTGAAAAACAGGATATAAAACGGAAGCTGTTGGGAAGTGCAATTACTCTTGTTGGAGTTATTATCTTAAGTTTTGTATAATAAGGTTGTGTCAGACCAAAAACTTACATACAAATCCAGTGGTGTTAATTATGATGTCATGGATAAGTTAAAACGCATGGCACAAACCGCAGCCTCAGCAACAGACAATAATATTTCTGATACGCACTTTTCTCTAAATAAATCTTCCCGGGGAGAATCAGCAGTTGTAATTGAAGAACAAAATGGAACATCTTTAGCTTTTGTTCAAGAGGGCTTAGGAACAAAAAATTTGGTAGCAGATGCCATGAGTTTAGTTACTCAAAAAACCTATTATGAGGCAATTGCTCAAGATACAGTTGCCATGATTGTAAATGATTTATTAACAGTTGGAGCAAGACCTATGGGAATTTTGGCATATTGGGCGGCTGGAAGTGAAGAATGGTTTACAAATGAAAAGCGGATGCAGGATTTGGTAAATGGGTGGAAAGCTGCTTGTGATATGTCTGGCGCAATTTGGGCTGGAGGAGAAACTCCAACTCTGTCAGGGATTATTAATCCGGAAACAATTGATTTAGGTGGTTCTGCTTTTGGAATTATTCAAAATGGACAAGTAACTCTTGGCGAAAATCTACAAGCAGGGGACGCAATAATTCTTTTTGAAAGTTCTGGTATTCATGCAAATGGGTTATCACTTGCAAGAAAAATTGCAGAAAGTTTGCCGGAAAAATATGCAACAAAATTACCGTCTGGCCGAATGTATGGAGAAGCGCTTTTAGATCCAACAATTATTTATGCAAAATTAGTACAAGACTTATTTAAAAATAATATAAAAATCAATTACATGGCAAATATAACAGGACATGGTTGGAGAAAATTAATGCGTCATACAAAGGAATTCACATACAGAATAAAAGAAATTGTTCCAGTTCCCGAAGTTCTTAGTTTTATTCAGCAACAAGCTCAAATGAGTAATGAAGAAGCGTATGGTAATTTAAATATGGGAGCAGGATTCGCAATTTTTGTTAGTCAAGCAGATGTTCAAAAAGCTTTAGAAATTGCAAGTTCAAATAACATAAAAGCATACAATGCCGGAGTTGTAGAACAAGGACAAAAGCAAGTTGTTATAGAACCAATTAACGTAACATTTTCTTCTGATAGTCTTCAAGTTAGAGCCTAACAAATAGTTGTGTTATACTGAATTCCCAAGGCTATATATGCGAAAAAATAGAATTAAAGTTGGTGCTGCATTTTCTGAGGCAATTTATACAGAAAAACATTCTCCGTTAAGATTTTCTATCGGTTTTGGCGAACATTCATTAGATATGAATATGCGAGATATTGTTTTTCCAATTGTTATTTTAGGTGCAATTATTCTTTTAATTGGCAGGCTTTTTTATTTACAAATTATTAAAGGATCTGATTATAGATTATTATCAGATACTAACAGAACAAGGACAGCGGTTGTTCATGCTCCACGAGGAGTTATCTTTGACAGAAATGGCATTCCGCTTGTATACAACGTTCCTGGTTACAGAGAAGAAGTTAATGGTAAAACAACGCTTATTGATCAAAAAGCAGCCTTAGAATTATTGGCAAAGGGTGACAAAAATTTAGAAATAGATAGTTTGCGAGAGTATCCATATAAAGATGCATTTGCACATGTTTTAGGATATATTGGACAAATTTCTCAAAGGCAATTACAGGAGCCATTGTATAGTGATTACAAAGTTGGAGATGTAATTGGAAAGGAAGGATTAGAACAAGAATATGAACCGCTTCTAAAAGGAATAGACGGACAGCAGTTAATAGAAGTTGATGCAACAGGACAAAAAGTAAGGACACTTGGAGAAACAGATCCAATTCCCGGGCAAAATATTACAACAACAATAGATAAAAATCTTCAGATTGCCGTGTACAATGCAATGAAATCTATTAAAAAAGGTGCTGCAGTTGTTAGCAAACCAGATGGGGAAATTTTAGCAATGGTAAGTCAGCCTTCTTTTGATCCGAATCTGTTTACCATGGGACAGCATTATAGTGCAACAGAGAGTAGTTATCCAAATGTAGCAAGTGTTTTGTTAGACGGACAAAATCAACCATTATTAGATAGAGTAATTGGCGGAACATATCCTCCTGGTTCTACATTTAAACCGGTTGTTGCAGCTGCAGGTCTTGAATCAAAAACAATTGATGATAGTTTTACCGTTGATGATACAGGAGTTGTAAAAATCGGTCCTTTTACATTTGCCAATTGGTATTACACACAATATGGAAGAACAGAAGGGCCAGTTGATGTTGTAAAAGCTATAAAGAGGTCTAATGATATTTTTTTCTATAAATTAGGAGAAATGCTTGGGGTAGATAAAATTTCTGCAATGGCTGCAAAATTTGGAGTTGGGAAAGAATTAGGAATAGATTTAATGGGGGAAGAGTCAGGATTATTACCAAGTAGGGAATGGAAATTAAAAACAATTGGGGAGCAATGGTATACAGGAGATGATTTCCATTATGGAATAGGACAAGGATATTTATTAACTACACCTTTGCAAGTGAATGCATGGACGCAAGCGCTAGCAAACGGTGGTGTATTATACAAACCACATTTGTTAGCAAGCCAAAAACCACAAATTTTACAAAACCAATTTTTGTCTTCTCAAACATCAGATCTGATAAAACAAGGAATGATAGAAGCGTGTCAGCCAGGTGGAGTTGGCTGGCCGCTGTTTAATTATGCTGTAACGGTTCCAGCCGGCAAATATCAAATAGACGGAAAAAACTTTTTTACTGTTCCAGAAGCATCACAATCAGCAGATTTTCAGAATAAGATTGGTGTATCGATTGCATGTAAAACAGGAACTGCACAACAAGGATCAGAAACAGATTTGCCACATGCTTGGATAACCATGTATGCACCGGCATATAATCCTCAAATTGTTGTAACTGTTTTATCTGAAGCATCAGGTGAGGGATCAAATGTTGCAGGGCCAATAGCAAAAGAAATTTTAGATGCCTATTTCAGTGAACCAAAAAATTAATAGGTAACTTGAGGAGTTGGTGTTACGGAAATTGGCATACTTGGTGCTTGCTGCTGCATTATTTCTATTCTTCTTTCTTGTACCATAGCTCGATTAAGACCTCTGTGAATAATACTCCCAACAATGAATGAAACAATAATTAAAAAGGTAATTGCAATAACAAATGGAGCGGAAATAACAATTTTTAACCATGTTGGCCATGTTTTCATCCATGCCCACATGAAGATAATTCCTATTGGGTAGACAAATAATAAAAGAAGAATGGTAACAATCATTAATGTGTCATATGTTGGACCATGAGAAGAGGTAACGTGTGGTTTTCTAACAACTCGTGATGCTTTTGATTTTTTAATAGATTTTCTTTTTGCCATATACTTAGTGTGACATGGATCAAAATATTTTGTCAAGTAATTTGATACTATTTTTTTGTGATAGAAAGAGAATATTTTTTAGGTCTTTCAGTTTTTCCTGGTATTGGTCCAAAACGGTTTGCCATCCTTTTAGGAGAGTTAGGTAGTGCAAAAAATATTTGGGAGGCTTCGGTTGCTGATCTTAAAAATATAATTGGTGAAAAATTAGCATTACAATTCGATATTTTTAAAAAAGATTTTGACATAGGATTTTACACAAAAAAACTTGCTCAACAGAGGGTGACATACATAACGATTGAAGATAAAAATTATCCGTCACTTCTTAAAAAAACAACAGAGCCTCCATTTATTTTATATATTGCAGGAGATCCAACTATTCTTTTTTCTCCAAAAGCTTTGGCAGTTGTTGGAACAAGAAAAATTACAGACTATGGTATGCATGTTACAAAACTCCTTACGTCACAATTAGTTGAACAGAATTTTGTTATTGTTTCGGGCCTTGCAATTGGCGTAGATACGGTTGCTCATAAAACAGCAATAGATTGCCAGGGTAAGACAATCGCAGTACTTGGGTGCGGTGTAAATATTTGCACTCCAGCGGAAAATAGAGGGCTCTATGATATAATACAAAAGAAATCAGGTTGTATTGTCTCAACCTTTCCTCTAGATCAAGCATCCTTTAAAGGACTTTTCCCTGCTAGAAACAGTACAATTGCAGGATTGTCTTTGGGAGTATTGGTTAC
The DNA here is from genome assembly GCA_036392095.1 of Patescibacteria group bacterium. Taxonomy (GTDB): domain Bacteria; phylum Patescibacteriota; class Microgenomatia; order Levybacterales; family UBA12049; genus PPGL01. The sequence goes on along the minus strand of DASVYQ010000168.1, from coordinate 12,512 downwards.
TGAGGGAGCACAAGACAGCGGTGCATTGATAACTGCTGCAAAGGCCAAAGAATTCGGCAGACCTGTTTTCTCGGTTCCAGGTCCCATAACCAGCGATTTGTCAAAAGGGACAAATAAATTGTTACAAGAGGGTGCACATGCAATTGTTGATATAGATGGAATTTTAGAAGTTCTTTCTATTCAAAAACAGGCAAAAACAGTTGCAGCGCTGAGTCAAAATCTGTCAAAAGAAGAAACAGAAATTGTTTTGCTTTTGAAAAATGGTCCCTTGCATTTTGACCAAATTGTAGCAAAAATGGGTAAAGATGCCAGAAGTTTAGGCATTCTTTTAGGTTTAATGGAAGTAAAAGGGATTATAAACCAAGAAGGAAAATTATATAGATTATGAAATTAGTTATTGTAGAATCACCAACAAAGGCAAGAACAATTGGCAGATTTTTAGGAGATAGTTATGTTATTAAAGCCTCTATGGGGCATGTTATGGATTTGCCAAAATCAAAATTAGGTGTAGATGTAGAAAATAATTTTGAACCGCAATTTGAAATTTCTCCTGATAAAAAAGCCACAATTTCAGAATTAAAAAAATTAGCAAAAGATGCTGAAGAAGTTATTTTAGCAACTGATCCTGACCGAGAAGGAGAAGCTATTTCTGCAAATATTGCACAACAATTAACAGACAGTAAATTAAAAAAGAAATTTTCTAGAATAGTTTTTCATGAAATTACTAAAGATGCAATTGAAGAAGCAATGCAGCATCCGGGTATTGTTAATCAACAATTAGTTGATGCACAAATTGCACGTCGAGTCTTAGACCGCTTAGTCGGTTATAAGCTTTCTCCAATCCTTTGGACTAAAGTAAGACGGGGATTATCAGCCGGTCGTGTGCAATCAGTTGCTTTACGGTTAATTGTGGAAAGAGAAAGAGAAATAGAAAAATTTACAAAAGAAGAATATTGGACTGTTGTTGTTACATTAACAAAACAAACAGAAAAATTTCCCGTTGATTTTGAATTAATAGAAATAAATTCAGAAAAGATAGAACAACAAAAAGCATTCACCTTGTATGATGGCAAATATACGGTTACTAAAACTATAATTGTTTCAGAACAACAGGCTAAAGAGATAGAGCAAGATTTACAAAAACAAGCATATACTGTTGCAGAAGTATTAAAACGAGAAACAAAACGTTCTCCTCAACCTCCATATACAACTTCAACTTTGCAGCAAGATGCATCAAGAAGGTTTGGATATTCTGGAAAGAGAACAATGACCTTAGCGCAAAAATTATATGAAGAAGGATATATTACGTATCATAGAACTGATTCTGTTAATTTAGCCCAAGCTGCTGTTTCTCAGATTAGGTCCTTTGTTACAAAAACCTATGGAGAAACATATGTTCCTGCAACTGCAAAAGCATATGCCAACAAACAAAAATTAGCACAAGAAGCTCATGAGGCAATAAGACCGACTCGTGTAAATGTTACAGCAGAGCAAATAAGCCAAGATTTGGGAAGTGCATTCGGAAAATTATATGAGTTAATTTGGAGACGGGCAGTTGCATCACAAATGTCTGATGCACAAATAGAATCTACAACTGTATATGTAGATGTAACGGGTGTAAGTGGTAAAAAATATAAACTAAAGGCTAATGGATCTGTCTTGGTTTTTGAAGGTTTCTTAAAAGTAAACCCATTTGGATTACAAGATAAAAAATTACCCAATTTTATTGCTTTAGAAACATTAAAGGCTGAAAACGTACTTACAGAAAAACACGAAACTCCACCACCACCACGATATAACGACGCTTCATTAATCAGCAGTCTTGAAGAAGAAGGGATTGGAAGACCATCAACCTATGCGTCAATTATTTCAACCATTGAAGCCAGAAATTATATTGAAAGGGAACAAGGACGGTTTGTCCCAACCTCTGTTGGTATGGCAGTTAATGACTTTTTGGTTAAAAACTTTTCTGATATAGATGATATTCCGTTTACTGCAAACATGGAAGATGAATTAGATGCAATTGCAAATAATGGTAAGCCTTGGCAGCCAATGATTAAAGAATTTTATACTCCATTTGCCCAAAAATTAAAAGAAGTTAGTAAAGCAGGAAGAGTCGAAATTCCAGCTGAGGAAACCGGCGAAATGTGTCCAAAAGACGGTGCACCATTAGTAATTCGTGTTGGTAGATTTGGGAAGTTTATTTCCTGCAAAAACTTTCCAACCTGTGATTTTAAAAAACCATTTGTATTAGAAACAAATTATATATGTCCAAAAGATGGTGGGAAAATTATTGCCAAAAAAACAAAAAAAGGAAGAACTTTTTATGGATGCAGCAATTATCCAAACTGTGATTTTGCCGTATGGAAATTAGCAGATATTAAAAAAACTGGAGAAGAACCTAAAAAAACAAGTAAAAAATCTTCCAAGGTAGCCTCAAAGACTTCGACTTCGTCACAAATATAAGAAAATTTCGTTATATAATTAATGGAGCCTATGCAAGCGCTTGCACAAAGACTCCAAAAGATATTTTCTGTTCCGGAATGGATTTATGTACAACAGGCAAAACTTGGGGACAGGGAAGCTTTTGGAAAATTGTACCAGTTATACCTAGATAAAATATATAGATATGTATATTTTCGTGTTGGACAAAATAAGGAGCTTGCTGAAGACTTGGCATCTGATGTCTTTGTTAAAGCCTGGGAGAAACTAGGGCAATATAAAGAGGGAAGTTTTCAGGCATGGATATATGCAATTGCCAGAAATACTGTAATAGATAATTACAGAACGCAAAAACAGCATGTAGCGTTAACAGAAACAATTGCAGATGAAAAACAGAACCATGAAGAAGAAATATTTAAAAAATTAGAAATAGAGAAAATAAAACAAGCATTAAGTAAATTAACAGATGAACAACAAGAAATTATTACATTAAAATTTATTAATGATGTACCTAATACACAAATTGCTGATATTATGGGAAAGCGTGAGGATGCTGTTCGGGCATTACAATCTAGAGCAATAAAAGCATTACAGGAAATTTTAGTATGAAAGATAATATAATTTTAGAACATTTGCAAAGTTTAGGAGGTATAAAAGCAAGTAATAAATTGCATAAAAAAATTGCAACGCAATCTGCATTTTTACAACCTAAATATAGAGGATTTTATTTTCCGTTGTTTGCATTTAAAACAGGACTTGCTTTATCTGTTATTGCTGTGCTTCTTTTGGCAGGATCTGGTCTTGTTTGGGCAGCAAAATTAAGTAATCCCGGAACTCCTTTATATCCAATAAAACAGGCAATCCAAACTATTGCGCCACAATTTATACATCCTGAGGTAATTCCCACAATTGTTCCGCAGTCACAAGTTATTCCAACAAGTGAACCTTTAAAGGCAAGTCCTACTCCAACAAAAACTCATTATAGTATTACCGGAGCAGGTGAGGACGGACAAGAAAGAGAAGGTAGTCAAGGAGGAGAAAGAGAATCTGAAGTAGAAGGGATTTCTACAGTGCAGCCGACAAATTCTTTTCAACAAAAAATAAAACGAGATGTAAAAAAACAAATTAAAGACATAGAAAATACCGGAGAACAATTTCTTAACAATTTCCGCCAAAATTCCGATAATTAATTTTCTCGTCACAAATTTTTTTCTGTAACGTTTTATATATAGAAAACAAAAAGGAGGTGAAAAAATATGGGAACAGCATTATCAATAATTGTTACACTGTTTGTCTCTCTTATGCATCCTGGCAAACCTGCAGTTCAAAGTAATGTTCAGATACAAGCACAAGCAGATACAACTAATAGTCCAACAGCAACGCCTAGTATAACACCAAGTGTTTCTCCAACAGATACACCAAGTGTTACACCAAGCGTTTCTCCTAGTGTTAGCCCAACTATTAGTCCATCAGTTAGTCCTAATCCGTCTATCTCACCGGTTCCATCAGGAACAGATAGAGATAATGACGGTACACCATTTGGATGGTTTGTTTCAGAGGCTGCACATGTAAGAAATGCTTTGCGTTTTGATCAACATTCGCAAGAAAAAACTGAAGTAAAAGAAAGTTCAGAAACACAAACAGACACAAAATAAGTTCTAAGTTAACCAATGCCTTTAACAAGGAAGCTGTAACAAGCTTCCTTGTTAGTTTAAAGCGTCTGAGAGGAGTACCTCCATCTCATCTTTGCAGCACAAACAAGATAAAAAAAAGATGCGCTTTAGAATTAAGCTACAGACGCATTTCAATTTTATTGAAATTCCTAGAGCTCCTCAGTGCGCTTTGTCACAAAGAGTTTGACTTTCATGATTTTTTAATTTATCATCACTACAATAGAAGTGCGGGTATCAAAAAGCCCTATATTATGAATCCTGCAGTGTCTGTACCTTCATCCCTTCTGCTAAATACCTTTTTTGGGAAGCAAAGACAAAAAGTGTTTAAAAAAGGCCAAATTATTCTTCATGTAGATAATTATAATGGTGATGTTTTTTACTTAGATAGCGGTTTTATGAAAGTATATAGCTTAGGAGTAAACGGTGATGAGAGAATCTATGCATTTTATAAACCTCAAATTATTTTTCCAATATTGTATGTATTTAATAACATAAAAAAGGAGATAGTTTATGAGGCAATGAATAATGTAACTGTGAAAGTTGCGAAAAAAGAAGAATTTTTGCTGTATATTAAGAACGATGCAAATGCACTTTTTGAAACAACTCAAGCCATTGTGAATGTATTAAATATTTATGTGGGGAGAATAGATAATTTAGAATTTGGTAAATCATATCCTCGGCTTATCTTTAGGTTACTCTCACTTGCAAAACATTTTGGTCTGAAGGCTGGAGAACAAATAACTATTAAGCTTCCAATAACGCATAAAGATTTAGCAAATACGCTTTCAATTACTCGAGAAACAACAAGTAGGGAGATTGAAGTGTTGCTTAAAAAAAGGCTGTTAAAATGGGAAAAAAGACTATTTGTAATTCCCAATATAAAAAAATTAGAAAAAGAATTAGAAGAAAACTACTAAAAAATGTGAGTGTTAAGGATTTAGACCTTAATCTTCTTTTCTGTTGCAGCAAAAAAGATATTCTCTATTTAAACTACCACCCAGTTTGCATTGAGATAAGAAAATTTTTGAAAAGTTGCAACGCATTTTACAGGGAATGTCCTTGCAAACTAAAACTTTATTATCTAACGCATAATAAGCATATTTTTTATAGATAAAAATTTCAGTATAAATTATCACAAACTCACTATCTGTTCTTTTGAGGATTTAACATAAGAAGAGAAAAAATACTCACTACAGCAAAAAATGCACCATAGTAAAATGTGCTGGAAGAGTTAATCGAAGTCCATAAAAATCCTCCAACTATACTTGCAATTAGACCTGTTAATCCAACGGTTGTAGCATAAAAACCAACGGCACTTGCCCGAAGACTTTGAGGAACAAAGTCTGTTGCATATGTTTTTCCAATTGTCCTGTAGGTGCCGCTAAAAATCCCATACAAAATAAATAAAAATCCTAAAAGCCAAAAATTAGTACTCATTCCAAACCCAAGATATGTTGCTAAAAAGATTAGGAAAGCAAAAAACAAAAGAGTTTTTCTCCCTATTTTATCTGATAATGCTCCCGCAGGATAAGAAATAAATGCTGCTACAAGATTAAAAAATGCATAAATAATTATAGTTGTTTCTAATGAAATACCAGCTTGTTTAGCTCGTAAAATTAAAAATGCATTACTAGAATTACCAATACCAAAAAGAGCAGTTACCAGTAAATAATTCCAATAACTTCGTGGGAAATGGGAGAGATGAAAATCTAATTTTGTCTTGGATTCAATTTTTACTTTTTTCTCTTTTACAAGGCTAATGGTTATAACTGCAAACATGGCAGGAATAAATGCTAAATAAAAAATTGTTCTAATATTTGTATGGAATGAGTATAGGAGCAATACTGCAATAAGGGGACCTATAAAAGCGCCAAGGTTATCTCCGATTCCTTCAAGGCCAAATGCTTTTCCTCTATGTTTCTCATCTGCAGATTGAGCAATTAATGAGTCTCGTGGAGCAGACCGAATACCTGTTCCAAGTCTATCACTAAATCGAGCAGCTAAAACCTGCTGCCAAATAACAGAAAAGCCAATAAGAGGTTTTGAAATTGCAGCAATACAATATCCAAGTACTGCAATAGCTTTGTGTTTTTCTAATTTATCAGAAAAATATCCTGAAAATCCTTGAATAATATTTTGTGTCGCAACTGCTATTCCTTCTACAATGCCCACAATGCTTGTTGGAGCTAAGAGTGTTTGGGTAATAAAAATTGGCAAAATAGGGTAGAGCATTTCTGTTGCAATATCTGCAAAGAATGAAGCAAACATAAGTAAAAAAGTACTAAAGGTTAATCCTTTAAATGCGTTTTTTCCAAACATATGAATAGTATAAAAGAAATTAAACATAATGCAAACCAGGGTGTTCTATTGACAATAAAATTTTTCACGGATACACTAAATATAATTCCTCTTTGTTGCAGCGAGAGTTAATTTGTATGCAGCATCTTCTTTTGTGCAATTTTTTAAAAAATGAATTTTTTTTCATGGCTCAATAATAGGTCTATAAAACTAAAAATTGGTATTATTGCCGGAACACTTGGAGTACTTTTAATTGCACTTCTTTATTCTCTAGGAGTTTATTCGCAAAGACAATTTCTTATGCAAGATATAAATGAATCTAATAAAGAGAATAAAGCTGTCTTTGATATTGCACTTTCTCGCGAAAAACAATTGTTATCTGCTGCGACTGAATTATTAGGGCAAAATAAAGAAATTAAAAATGCATACATTAGTGGCGATAGAGATTATTTATATACAGTTGTACTCCCATATTATAATTCATTGGTAAAAAATTATAATATTCAATCAGTTACATTTGTTAAACCAACGCAAGAAATATTTTTACGAATGCAAAGAAGGAATATATATGGAGATACTCCAGCTAAATTATCTGTTATTGAAAGAGCACAAGCTTCTGGGAAAATTGAAGTAGGTTTAGAAGAATCCACGCATCAACTTGCTCTTTGGGCAGTACTACCCTATAAAGATACTTCTGGAAATATTATTGGTTATCTGGTTCTTGGAGAAAATGTTAATAAATTCTTTTCCAATCTTTCTTCTGAAACAGGTAATCTCTTTGGCGTATTTATAAAAAAGAATATTCTTGATAAAGCTGCAATTGATTCTGCAACAGATGAAAATTCAAAGATAATTCAGGGAAACTGGAATTTGTTAGACAATTATGTGCTTATGGATAAGATCTTTGCCACAAGTCAGTTAACAAGAAATTGTTTTACAGACGTACATATTGAGAATATAAATAATGCGAAAAATATCAACGAAGATATTGTGTATGACCATAAAACATATGCTTGTATTGGTTTTCCTTTTTACAATGATAAAAATGAAATATTAGGTACAGTATTGTATCTAGAAAATATTACCGAGCAATTAATGTTTTCAGGCAATATTGGATACATGATGATTATAAACCTTGGTGCGTTATCAATTATTGTCATTTTAATAATGAGTTTTGCTGTAGATAGAATAGTTACAACTCGAATTAAAAAAGCAAAACAAATTATGGAAAGTATTACATCTGGAAATTTGAATATGCGTGTTCCAGTTGGAGCACAAGATGAAATTGGGAAAACATTTGTCGCATTTAACAACATGACAGAAAAAATAGCAGAATTAAACCTAACAAAAGATGAATTTTTATCTGTAGCCGCACATCAGTTACGTACTCCGTTAGGGAGTATCCGATGGAATCTTGAAATGCTTATAAATGAAGATTTTGGAAAAGTTCCGCCAAAGGTCAAAGAAGTTTTCAATCAAATATACCATAGTAATTTGCGCATGATAAATTTAGTCAATGACTTGCTTGACGTATCACGAATAGATCAAAAAAGAATGAAGATAAATCCTCAGCCGATAGATATTATTGCCTCAGCAAAGCAAGCATTAAAAGAATTTGAAAATGATATTAAGAAAAAATCAATTAATGCCGTTTTAAAGGTTGAAAACAAAATTCCATTATTAACATTAGATGCTGTTCATTTTCATGAGGTGTGTGAAAATTTACTTTCTAATGCAATTAAATATAATAAGCAAAATGGTTCTGTAACAATTACCATGACAAAAAAAGATGAGTATGTTCATATTGTTTTACATGATACGGGAATCGGCATTCCAGAAAAAGAACAGCATAAAATGTTTTCCAAATTTTTTAGAGCTTCTAATGCTATTCTCGTTGATACAGAAGGCACAGGACTTGGATTGTTTGTTGTAAAATCTTATGTAGAGGGCTGCGGCGGAAATATTTCATTTACCAGTAAGGAGGGGCAAGGAACAACATTTACTATTAGAATTCCAGTTGTTACAAAATTTGAAAAAGAAAAAAATAAAAAAATATGACAGAAAAACAGAAAAAATATATTTTTGTGGCAGAAGATGACACCTTTTATCTAAATATATACCAATCAAAATTAGAGAAGGAAGGATATGAGGTTGGAATTGCAAAAAACGGTCAACAAACAATAGAAGAAATAAAAAAACGAAAACCTGATTTGCTGCTTTTAGATTTGGTTATGCCAATAAAGGACGGATTTGAAGTACTAAAGGAAATACATGATAATGTTACGTTAAAGGGCATAAAAGTTATAGTGGTTAGTAATCTAGGACAAGAAGAAGATGTAAAAAAAGCAAAAGAATTAGGTGCCGTTGATTATATTATAAAAGCAAATATGTCTATAACCCAAATTATGGAAAAAATAAAATCACATATATGAATAAACGAATTTTAATTGTTGAGGATGATAAAAGTTATCAAAAGATTTTGCAAGAAAAACTAGAAAAAGAAGGATTTCAAATTGTTTTAGCAGATGATGGAGAAATGGCATTAAATGTAATAAAAAATGTTGATAATATTGATTTAATTATTCTTGACCTTTTAATGCCAAAAATGGACGGGCAAACATTTTATTATCATTTAAGAAATTCATTAAAAGATAATTCACCAGTTATTGTATTAACAAATTTAAGTACAGCTCCATACGATCCGGGAGTAGCCGCATTTTTTGTAAAAACAAATATTAGCTTAGAAGAATTAATTACAAAAATAAAAGAAATTTTTGCAAAAGAAGAAAGAGAAAGAGAAAAATAATATGAATGCTTCATATGATAAACAACTCTGCGAAGAATTATTAAACCTTAATTTAGTACCCAAAGAAAAACTTGAAGAAGTTTGTGCAATGAGCCACGAAAAGCAGATTCCAGTTGCAGATATTTTATTAGAAAAAGATTTAATAGATGATAAAAATTTAGGGAAAGTAATTGCAGATATTATTAAAGTTCCTTTTGTTAGCCTTGCTGATGTTTCTATAGAATCAGAGGTTTTAAATATAATTCCAGAAATTGTAGCTAAAAAAAATAAAATTATTCTTTTTGAAAGAGACAAAAATGGATTAAAGATTGCTATGGCAGATCCAAGCAATACAGAAATTCAAGAATTTATTGCTAAAAAGACAGGTGAAAAAATTTCTGTGTTTTATGCAACAACTCATGATATTTTACGAGCTCTTAAATTTTATGCAGTTAATCTTCAAAAAACATTTGATGATTTACTGCAAGAGCAAATGCAATTATTAGATAAAGAAGAAGCAAAAGAAGTACCGATTGCAAAATTAGTTGATTTACTTATTGAATATGCATATACCAATGGGGCTTCAGATATTCATATAGAACCAGAAGAAGAAATTTCTTTAATCCGTTTTAGAATAGATGGTGTTTTACATGATGTTTTGCATTTACCCCAAAGACTTCATGGACAAATTGTTAGCAGGGTAAAGGTATTATCAAAACTTCGAATAGATGAGCATGCTAGCGCACAAGACGGAAAGATGCAAAAACAACTTGAAGAAGAAAATTTAGATATGCGTATTTCTATAATTCCAACAACTCATGGAGAAAAAGTTGTAATTAGATTGTTATCAGAAAAAGCACGAAGATTTACCTTAGATGAATTAGGAATGACTGAGGAAACATTAGCAAAAGTAAAACAGAATTTTTCCAAGCCCTTTGGTATGGTACTCGGCACTGGTCCAACAGGATGCGGTAAAACAACAACAATTTATGGAATTCTAAAAATTTTAAATACTCGAGAAAAAAATATTGCAACAATTGAGGATCCTGTTGAATATGACATTTTAGGGATCAATCAAATTCAAGTTAACCCGCAAACAAATTTAACCTTTGCTGACGGATTAAAATCTATTTTAAGACAAGATCCTGATATAATTTTTGTTGGAGAAATTAGAGATAAAGAAACAGCAGGTATTGCTATTAACGCCGCAACAACAGGACATTTAGTTTTATCTACACTTCATACAAATAATGCAGTTACTAGTTTACCAAGATTGTTAGATATGGAAATTGAGCCATACTTGGTTGCATCAACAGTAAATGTTGTTGTTGCACAAAGATTAGTTAGAAGAATTTGTACAAATTGCAGAGTTTCTGTTTCTCAAGAAAGCCAAAAATATGAAAAAGTTTTGCCCAAAGAATTACTAAAAAAATATTTTAGTGCAAAAAAAGAAATCAGACTTTATGGAGGAAAAGGATGTAATGTTTGTCAACAAACAGGATACAAAGGGAGAATTGGAATTTTTGAAGTTTTAGAGTTAACAGAAGCAATGAAAGATTTAATTATGGCAAAAGCTCCAGCAGATGTTATAGAAAAAAAGGCAGTTGAAGAAGGTATGAAAACAATGCTTGAAGACGGATTAGAAAAAGCCTTAACAGGAATAACCACAATAGAAGAAATTCTTATTGCAACAAAAAAATAATATGAAATTGCACATTTCAAGAGAAGACAAAATTGTCTTTGTTTCTAATTTGTCCGTTATGTTAACATCTGGCATACCATTGTTTGATGCAATTGTTTCTTTAATAGAAACATCAACCGGAAGTAAAAAAAAATTCTTAGAAATAATTAAAAAAGATCTTAATCAAGGCCAACCATTATCTTTTTCACTTGCAAAATTTCCAGATAGCTTTGATGCAATGGCGATTCACGTTATAAAAAATGCAGAAGAATCAGGAACATTAAAGCAAGCACTTAAAGACTATGCAATAACTTTAAAAAAGGATGCAGAATTTTTGCAGAAAGTAGAAGCAGCACTTTTATACCCCGTGATGGTTTTTATTGTTTTTATTTCTGTTCTTTTACTTATGTTGTTGTTTGTTGTCCCACGAATTGAAGAGGTATTTTCTCATTTGCCTGTTGTTTTACCGCTCCCAACAAAAATTCTTATGGCAATTTCTCATTTTTTAACAAGTTATTCTTATATTGTTGTTGGTGCAATTTTATTTATATTGTTACTTTTTATTTATTTATATCAACAGCAAAAAAGATTTGTTTTAGATATATTTTTTTCTTTGCCTGTTTTAAAAAATCTTTCTATTGCAATTGATTTAAATAGATTTTCAAGAACAATGGAGCTTCTTCTTGGTGCCGGTGTGCCAATAGTTGAATCGTTATCAATTGCAAAAAATGTAGTATTTAGAAAAGACATTGAGAGAATTATTATTCACACAACGCATACAGTTGATAGTGGGAAAAAAGTTTCCGAAGGTTTACAAACAAAAGAAAAACTTATCCCTCAAATAATGATTCGTATGGTAGAAGCAGGGGAGAAAAGCGGATCTCTGCCAAAAACAATGCAGGATTTGGCAGAATATTTTGAAAATCAAACAAGTAATTATTTAAAATCTTTCGTAACGCTACTAGAACCAACTGTTTTATTGTTTGTCGGAATTTTAGTTGGACTTATGCTGTTTGCAGTTGTTGCTCCTATTTACAATTTAATTGGTCAATTAAGTAATAGATAAGATGAAAAAAAATGGATTTACGCTTATAGAAATTTTGGTTGTTATTGGAATTTTTGCAATTATCTCCGGTTTTGCTACAGTTAATTTACTTCGCTTGCAAACAAAAACATCTGTAAATACTGCAGCAAAAACATTGGTTTCAGATATTAAATCTCAGCAGATAAAAGCCATGATGGGAACTGATAATGCTGCAGAAGGAATTCATTTTGGCACATCATCATATACACTTTTTGCAGGCAGCAGTTATAATCCCGCAGATGCAAATAATTTTACCGTAACACTTGATCAAAACCTTATATTTTCCCAAGATACTTTTTCTGGACAAAATATAATTTTTTCTAAAGTAAGCGGAGAAGTTGCAGGTTTTGCAAGCGGCCAAAACAGCATTATTATTTCTCATAGTGTTTCTAGCCAATCGGCAAGCATTTCTATTAACCGATTAGGAGCGGTAACATTGCAATGAATATAAAACAAAAAGGACAAACACTTATAGAAATTTTATTGGCATTTGGTCTTGCCGCAATACTTCTTCCGGCAATTTATGGAGGATTTATTACAGCAACAGAA
>DASVYQ010000167.1:0-6288 GCA_036392095.1 Patescibacteria group bacterium | reverse complement strand
ATCAGGTTCTTCAGGATTCCCAATTAATCCGCGTAAATTATCATGAAAGACTCCAAGCGCTTCAATTCCTCTAGCAATTTTATCTTCACGTGCTGTAGTATCTGTTTTTTCTCTTACAAAGATTTTTTCTCTGAATGCAGGAATTCCCCACCTGGCAATATTTCCTAATTCTTTTACGACTGCCGGGAGAATAAATCCTGACTTTGCACGCCGTTGCGGACTATCGACTTCTGATGGAGTTGGCATAGCGGCAGTATGATAACACTATCTGTTTTTAATATCAAAATTAATTACTTTCATATATACTTAAGGGATGGACCGTCTTAAAGGTTTTTCAGCACTTTTTTTGACCGCCATGCTTTATGGAATTGGCGGAATTTTTATTAGGGTTTTAAACCGCGAAATTGGGGTTTTTCAGCAAATGTATATACGACATTTTTGGGGACTTATTTTTGCCTTTGTAGTATTTTTATTTTTTGTAAGGAAAAAAATAAGTTTTAAAAATATTCCAATTGTTGCACTTATTGCTTATAGCATCTGTTTTCCAAGTGTTGTTTTTTTCTTTACCTTATCTATTATTTATACAAAAATTGCTGATGCAACATTTGGATTTTATATTGCCTCAATCATATTTTCTTTGTTTATCGGGCACTTTTTATTTGATGAAAGAATTACAAAAGTTAAAATTGCCGGATTATTATTTGCAGTTATTGGATTACTTATTTTTACTTTTCCGTTGTCTAAAGGAATTTTTAATTTTGGCTTTTTATGTGCAATCATCTGCGGAATTTTTGATCCAATCACCAATTCTTTACGAAAACATTTAACGCCAAAAGTAGATAAAAGAATTCTTATAATATTTCCACTTTTAGGAGGTGTTCTTGTAGCAGGAATCCCAATACTTTTTTCTCACCAATCTTTGTTCCCACATATGAGTCTTCTTGGAGAAGCAGTTGCCCTTTTTTCTGGATTTCAGTTTTTATTATTTACGTATTTAACACTTGTAGGTTTTCAAAATTTTGATTTAAATTTAGGGACAATTGTTATTTCACTGGAACTTTTCTTTGCTCCTTTTTTTGCAACAATATTTTTGCATGAATATTTAACTGTCTCAGAAATTATTGGAGGAATTACTATTGGTTTGGCAATTGTTATTCCACACTTGCAGCCATTACGAAGATCAAAAAAATTTAGAGAATTATTTTCCCCTCTTTCACTGTAGGTTTTATTGTGTCTCCCGGTTTTATTCTATTTTCAATAATTTGTAGTGCAATTTCATCGACTAATTTTTCCTCAATTAATCGTTTTAATGGTCGCGCACCAAAAATTGGATCAAACCCATTTTCTGCAAAATAAAATGCTAATTCTTCTGTAACTTCTAATTGAATATTATTTTCTCGTAATCTTTCTTGTACTTCTGTAAGTTGTAGTTTTGCAATTTGCAAAATATCTTTTGCAGTAAGAGAATTATAAATAACTACGCTATCAAAACGGTTTAATAATTCTGGCTTAAATGATTTATGCAAGACATCCCACAATTTTTTGTTTAAGTCATCTCTTTTGCCTTTATGTTCTTGAATTATATCGCTTCCTAAATTACTGGTCATAATGATAATCGTATTTTTAAAATCAACAACAACGCCTTTACTATCTGTTAAACGACCTTCATCAAAAATTTGTAAGAAAATATTAAACACCTGGGGATGTGCTTTTTCTATTTCATCAAACAACACAACAGAATATGGCTTGCGTCTTACTGCTTCTGTTAATTGCCCTCCTTCTTCAAAACCAATATATCCAGGAGGTGCACCAATTAATCTTGCAACAGTATGAGATTCTTGATATTCACTCATATCAATTCTTGTAATTGCATGCTCATCACTAAATAAAATTGATGCCAAAGCTTTTGCAGTTTCTGTTTTTCCTACACCTGTTGAACCTAAAAATAAAAAGTTACCTATTGGCTTATTTTTAGCAGATAAACCTGCTCTACTTCTTCTAATCGCACGGGCTAGAACTGTTAAAGCATCATCTTGTCCAATGACTCTTTGTTTTAATTCTTCTTCCAAGTTTGCCAATTTTTCCGCTTCTGAAGATAACATTCTGGTAACAGGAATTCCTGTCCATTTACTGACAACTTTTGCAATATCCTCTTCATCTACTTCTTCTCGTAATACTTTTTCCTCGGTTGGAATTGTATCCCATTCCGCACGAAGTAGAGATAATTCTTTTTCTATTTCTGGAATCTTTCCATATTTAATTTCTGCGGCCTTCTCCAACAATATTTCTCTTTCTGCTTGATCTAATTCAATTCGTAAGGCGTCTAATTTTGCTCTATAATTTTGAATTTTTTGAATAATATCCTTTTGTTCTCGCCATCTTTTTTCCAATGTTTCAGCTTTTTCTTTAAGCTCTTTACTATGCATTTCTTCTTGATCTTTTTGCGCTTTTGCAATATCTGTTTTTTCTTTTTTTAAAGCAGTAATCGTAATTTCCCCTTGAGTTATTTTTCTTTTTAACTCGTCTAATTCTGCCGGCATACTCTCTGCCTCTATTTTTATTGCAGCAGCTGCTTCATCTATTAAGTCAATTGCCTTGTCAGGCAAAAATCGTTGTGGAATATATTGCGCAGAAAGCTTAGCTGCTGCCAATAATGCATTATCAGTAATACGGATCCCATGATGTAACTCATACCTTTCTTTAATCCCCCGAAGAATTGAAATAGTGTCTTCAATGGTTGGTTCTTCTACTAAAACTTGTTGGAAACGCCTTGCAAATGCAGGATCTTTTTCAATGTAGCGACGATATTCATTAACTGTAGTTGCGCCAATCATTCGAAGCATTCCACGAGCCAAAGATGGTTTTAATATATTTGCTGCATCAACTGATCCTTCTGAAGCTCCTCCACCAATTATTGTATGTAATTCATCAATAAAAATAATATATTTCCCATTTCCTTCTTCAATTCCTTTTATAACGCTCTTTAAACGTTCTTCGAATTCCCCTCTAAATTTAGCTCCTGCCAGTAAAGCTGCAAAATCCAAAACTAATAACTCTTTATCTTTCAGTGTGGTTGGAACAGAACCTTCTATAATTTTTGTAGCTAATCCTTCTACAATTGCAGTTTTCCCAACTCCCGGATCTCCAATTAAAACTGGATTATTTTTTGTTCTTCTGGAAAGAATCTGCATGACTCTTCTAATTTCTGACTCTCTTCCTACAACAGGATCAATTTTGCCAGATCTTGCCAAAAGCGTTAGATTTGTAGTAAATTTTTTTAAGGCTTCTTCAGGAGAAACCGGTTTTAATAATTCTTCAATTCCGTCTGCCATATTTTTATCATAGCATAATTAGCAAACTTGTCAAGAGAGTGCTAATATGACCGCTGGAGAATTTTTAAAGCTATTTTTATTCTATATAAAACATTTCAATGCATGATACAATTATTTAGTAATCTATATGGCAAAGTACGGTAAAAAAACACAAGAAGAAGTTAAGAAGCAACTGCATAAACATAAAACTCAAGGAAAATGGAAAAGCAGAAAACAAGCAATTGCTGTTGCTTTATCTGAAGCACGAGAAAAAGGATATAAAGCACCTCCTCCTAAAAAATAAGGTATACTAATAGTATGTTTTTCTTCAAATCTACTGTTCCTTCTATTACCGTAGAAAAAGCTTTTGAAGAGATTGCTCCTCATAATAATATTGTTTTATTAGATGTCCGCAATGCACATGAATATGAAGAAGTACATATAAAAGATGCTGTCTTACTCCCTTTACAGGAACTTGAGCAAAAAATTGAAAATATTGTTCCCCGAAAAGAAACTCCTATTTTTGTCTATTGTAGAACAGGAAATAGAAGTACAAAAGCCGTACAAAAACTAATAAAATTAGGTTATACAAATGCATATAATATAACTGGCGGAATTATGGAATGGGAACAAAAACATTTTCCTGTAACTGTCCAAAAATAGCACAGCAAGTAATTTTGACTTCTATACAACTATAAGATATAATTCGCCACATGGCAACACAATCAGCAATTCAAACGATATCAAATATTCCAGGCTCTGCTACGATTGCACGAGGAGAAAGAATTCTTGAAAAAGGTATATTACCTATCGGGCTTTTAAAAGCATATGAAGACGGTCTATATGAAGCTATACAACGTTATGAAATTCCTCCAACAGCCTATTTTGATTATCAAGAATATGCACCAAACGAGCAGGTTATTGGAACAACGATTGCCCTCTTGGATAGATTACAAATTCCTCCACAACTGTTGCAGAGACCTGAAGCAGCTCTATTTGCACTTGCAGTTGGCAATGCATGGCTTATTGCTCATACAGAATATATTAGAACAGGACATACTACGCAAAATGAACTTCTTGCTGAAGAACAAAGTCTTATAAGTATTTTACAAGCAATTTCAACAGGAATAAAAGATACAACATTACCTGTTATAGGCGAGCCAGCCGGTCCATCTCAAAGTCTTTTTGTACAACCTCCCCCAAGTCAAAGAATCAGGATACAAGAAGATCAAGTAATGTCAATACAAGCATGTATTGATGCATTTACAGATACTTCAAGGTCTTTAGAATGGGAGCATAAAGCAAAAGATAGGGGTCCATATGGCTTAGTTCATCATCAGTATTTATTTTTACTAGGACAAGATATTTCTCAATTTCAAATACGATCCCTACGAATTAGAGGAGAAGAATTAGCAACAAGGACAAATGGTGGTTTTGCTTGGTTTACTGTAGATAGAAGTGGTTTACCTACAATTGTTTTACCAAATGACGCAGATAATTCAACTGCTCAACATGAACTTGGCCATCTTTTTTTCCCTCGACTTTCCACAGGAAATCCCCGACTTTTATTTGCTGCAATAGATGAAGCCTGGGTTGAATATACAGTTGATCATCCCGCCGCTTACACAGAGCAACGGAATGTATTAAAAATTCTTTTAGAAGATCCTCAAGTAGCGTTATCACTAGCAACATTCTATAGAACAGGATTACCCGAGCACAGAGAAAGATTTTTTTCAAATATTGTAAAAAAATTCGGACTGCAAGGGTTTTTGCAGATTGCCCGTATGAATACATTGGATGTATATACAGCCTATGGTTTAGCAACAGATCCAAGTGCTGTTGAGCAATTTCTAAGACTCGCAGAATATGCTCCTGCAACAAATATGATGAGTAGGAGACTTATGCATACAAGAGGATTTACTGAAGCAAATGTTCAATCGGTTCCCACACCTATCTCTGAAGATGAACGCTTTGCCGCAGACTACCTTCATTATTTACAAAGTAGAAATTTATAATTTTCTTGTATACTAATTATGTGTATAAGAAAACTTCTTTTATATTTTCTTTGGGATTTTTTTTAATAGGATTAGGATTTTATTTATATAGTTCTCAAAAATCTCTCACTCATCAATCACAAAATATTGTTCCAACAAGTAATCCTGTTTTAGGAGTACAAACAAAAACTGCAAACTGCATAATTCAAAACGCAATGCCGGATCCCGATTGCACGCCTGGCGCTGTTTTCCCAGATGTAACAAAAGACCAAATCTGTACATCAGGATATTCTTCTTCTGTCAGAGATGTTTCAGTTGCAACAAAACAACAAGTGTATGCAGAATATGGACTCACCTATCCCCAGGCAAGAGGAGCATACGAAGTTGATCATTTTATTTCACTTGAATTGGGTGGTAGTAATGATATTAGTAACTTGTGGCCGGAAGCTGCAAATCCAAAACCTGGCTTTCATGAAAAAGACATGGTTGAAAATTATCTGCATGAAGAAGTATGTAATGGCAATGTAAGTTTACAAGAGGCGCAAAAAGAAATTTCTACAAATTGGCTTGGAGTTTATAATAAAATTAAATAATTTGACACAAAGTAAAAAACATTTCATAGTATTAGTAATGCCTACAAAATTAAAGAAAACAAAATTGTCCTTACCGAGACTTTTTATTTCCCTTCTTTTTCCTTTTATAGCAGCTACTGTTGGATCTTTATTCACCTTTTCTGCAATACCAACATGGTACCAGACGCTTCATAAGCCACTATTTACTCCTCCAAATAGTATTTTTGGACCGGTTTGGACAATTTTATATATTTTAATGGGAATTTCTTTTTATCTTTTGTGGCAAAGTAAAAATAAAAAAAGTAAAAAGTCTGCATACTATCTTTTCTTTACACAACTAATTCTAAATTCTTTATGGTCAATTATTTTCTTTGGATTTCATTTACTCTTTTCTGCAATTATTTGCATTAT
>DASVYQ010000166.1:0-2551 GCA_036392095.1 Patescibacteria group bacterium | reverse complement strand
CCTGTAGTATATCATTTTACATCAAGAAAATCCATATAAGTTTTTGTACTAAATTGGATCTTTCGGAGCTTAGAATCAACAAATGGAATGGATTGTGTTTAGGGAATTTTTATTTGATCCTGAGTTTCAGATTGTTTATCTATAATTGCAACCTGTATTGGTACTTGTTTCTCTCTGGTTTGTTTGAGCGTAAAAATGCCAATACTTGCAGCAACAAGAGCAGCAATTCCACCAACTCCTAATCCCCATCTTGGACCAATATATTCTCCAATCCAACCAATAATTGGTCCTCCTATTGGAGTAGAACCTAAAAAAGCGACTGTCCATAAAGACATAACTCGTCCGCGCATGGAGGGTATACTTTCTAACTGTAATGTTACATTTCCAATTGAACTAAAGTTAATTGAAGCTGCTCCAACCAAAATCATTGCCAGAACAGCCAAAAATAACGTCGGTGCTATACTTGCTATAAGCATAGAAATACCAAATAAAACTGAGGCAATGATAAGCATATTTGCTGATATTTTTTCTCTGCTTGCAGTAAATAATCCTCCAATAATTGCTCCAATACCCATTGCAGCTGTTAGCTCTGCATACCCTGCTGTTAAATTATGAAATGAAAATTGTGCAACTAGAGGGAGAATAACAGGAAATTCATAGGTAAATGTTCCTATAATTGCCATAATAATTAAAGTATTTTTTAAAACTGGAGACGCTGCAACATAGGCAAATCCTTCTTTTAATTGCCCTTTTTTATTAGCAGAGATTTTAGCAGGTTGCAAGTCTTTTGTATTCATCATGTATAAAACAATAAGAACTGCAATATAAGAAATTCCGTTTAGAATAAAACACATAGTAAGTCCAATAGTTGCAGCAAGTGTTCCAGCAATAGCAGGTCCAATTACACGTGCCAAATTAATTTCCCAGGAATTTAATGTGATAGCATTTGAAAGCAACTCTTTCCCAACCATTTCTGGTGCAAATGTTTGTCTTGTTGGGTTATCAACTAAATTAACAAGACCTAAACAAAATGCTAAAACTCCAACCATCCAAAGTTGAATAATATTTATACCAACTAAAATACCTAAGATTATTGCTAAAATTCCTGCAACGGTTTGTGTAACAAAAAGTATTTTTTGTTTTGGAAATTTGTCTGCAATAACTCCACCGAGTGGTCCTAAAAAAAGTATCGGGATAAATTGAAGAGCAGTTATTATGCCAAGCATTGTTCCGGAATTTGTTAATTTTAAAACCAAAAGTCCTTGTGCAATTTGTTGCATCCATGTCCCAGAAAGTGAAATTGCTTGTCCAATAAAGTACAATTTATAATTTCTAATTTTTAAAGAAGCAAATGTTTTGTTACTATATTGTATAATTTTTTCCATAGATTAAAAAATGTTTATAGAAGTACTACGAAAAACACTCTTAGGGGCTTTAATTTATTGTACTTCATGTTTAGATATCTATCAAGATAATGAAGTAATTATATTAAAAATGAAAATGAAGTAGTAATACGCCAATTATTCCAGCAGTTAAAATAATAAATACACTTTGGATTTTTAAAAATCTAAAAATAATAAATGAAATAAGTGCAATCATAACTGCTTTATAATCTGTAAGTGATTCTTTGCCCAAAATAATTATTGCTCCACAAATTGCACCCATTGCCGCTGCAATAACTCCGTCAACAAAAGACATAACATACATATTTTCTGCATGCTTTTTAACTAAAGGAGTTAGAGTAATAACGATTAAGTATACTGGTAGAAACATCCCTAGCGTTGCAAAAAATGCTCCTGGAAATCCTGCAACAAGATATCCAATAAAAACAGATGTTATAACCACAGGACCGGGAGTTAT
The DNA here is from genome assembly GCA_036392095.1 of Patescibacteria group bacterium. Classification (GTDB taxonomy): domain Bacteria; phylum Patescibacteriota; class Microgenomatia; order Levybacterales; family UBA12049; genus PPGL01. The sequence goes on along the minus strand of DASVYQ010000166.1, from coordinate 691 downwards.
CATTGCAACTGCAACCGCATCTAAAAATTGTTTATTAGTTAACCAATGGTATTGAGAGACAACGCCAGTTTGCAAATACGGCAAAATCGCAAGTCCTCCTCCAAAAGCGACAGAGCCTGCAGAAAAGAAAAAAATAAATAATTGCCATAAAATTTTTGAATTAGAAATAAGAGGCAAAATTGGTAAAGGAATAATTGCAAATAACTTAGGCATTTTTTTTGTTTCTAAAAACATTGCAATAAGTCCTGCTGCAATAAACAAAATATAATTTGTTTGTCCTGTTAAAAATGAAACAAGAAAAACAATAACAACTATAGTCCATTGAATTTTTTTCTTAATAGTTTTTGCAATTAAAGAAATAACTGAAGAACAAATTATACCAATAACAGAAGCGCCAATTCCATATAATGCTTCTCTCATCCATGGCATATTTCCGAATTTTGAATAAAAAATACTAATTATTAATACAAGTAAAAGTGGTGTAAAAATAAAACTGAGTCCTGCAACAGTTGCACCAATTATCCCTTGTTTTAAAAATCCTATGTAAATTGCTACTTGAGTAATTAACGGTCCAGGAGAAAATTGTGTAAATGCAAGCCCATGTTTAAATTCTATTTCTGAAATCCATTTCTTTTTTTCAACCGAATCTTTATGAATTATATTTGCCAGTGTAAATGCTCCGCCAAATCCT
>DASVYQ010000165.1:0-11278 GCA_036392095.1 Patescibacteria group bacterium | reverse complement strand
ATGGGTTTCATCAACTAAAAATCCAGAAACCAGAAAAAAACGAATTGCAGTAGAAATAGATAAACTTAAAAAGGGGATGCGAAGACCATGTTGTTTTAACAGATCTATGTGTTGTAATCCAGATGTTTCTAAAAATGGCGTTCTTTTAACAGTTTAATATGAAGCCGTGGTTTATACAAAAAAAATATGGATACGGATGGGGATTACCTGCAAGATGGCAAGGATGGGTGGTAGTAGTATTATATTTTGTTTTTATTCTATATCTATTTGTAAGAATAGATACATCCTCTCATTCGGTCTCTGATACACTTTTAAATTTTATTCCTTGGGTAATTGTAGCAAGTGTTGTGTTATTTTTTATTGCCAGAATAACAAGTGGCAAACCAAAATGGCGTTGGGGTAAAAAATAATTTTTTATTTTTTTTGTTCTTTTTTATATTCAACTTTTACAATAACATTTTTTTTAACTTCTGCTACTGCTGGCAACAAATGATTTAACACTTGTTCTGCTGTCATACGAAACATGTTCCCCTTTGCAGAGATTTTTACCCACCCATTTTTATCTTTAAAATATTTTTCAGTAAAATTTTTTGTGCCAATAAAAATTGTATAACTGTCGTTTGTTAATTTCATGGCTAAATTCTAACGATTATTTGTAATAATTACAATTGTATTTATCACAATACATGTTACAATATTTATATGACAGATCCAGTTGTTCATTTTGAAATGCCTGCAAAAGACAAAAAGCGTGTCTCAGAATTTTACTCAAAAGTTTTTGGATGGAACATGCAGCAATTAGGGCCAGAAATGGGAAGCTATATTTTGGCTCAAACTGCAGAAACAGATGAAAAAACCATGATGATTAAACAACCTGGCGCAATAAATGGCGGTTTTTTTGAATATAAAGATGACGAATTAAACAGAGTTCCTCATTTAGTAATTGCCGTTGATGATTTAGATAAAAGCATAAAAAAAGTTGAAGAGGCTGGGGGGAAAATAGACACAAAAAAAATGGAAATCCAGGGGATAGGAATGTATGTTTCTATAAAAGACAGTGAAGGAAATATTATTGGCATGCTGCAACCCTACAGAAAATAATTCTACCGGCAACTTTGTTGATACTTACTTAGATAAACAGGCGCAATAGATAGGTTTTGTTGAGAATATACTTGAGATAAATTATAAAGTGCAGGACAGTAGTTTGGATTATGATTCAAAATAGTTTGTAAAGTTTTAGTATATGCATTTCCCCATCCTGCATAGTTAAAAAAATTAGAAAGTTTTAAAAAATTAGCTGCATTTGTAAAGGCTGGAGGAGTAAAGTTTGTATCTGTTATTTCATATTTTTTAATAACTGTTTGATTTTGAGGAGTATTTCTTACGAATACAATTGCATAATCATCTATGTACACTAATTTAAATTGTGGGTTATGAGCAATTGATGACAAAAATGTATCTTCAAATCCAACATTTTCTCCAAAGGTATAAAAAATTACGTTAAAGTGATACTGATTATCTACTTGAGTGAAAATTTTTGTATCTTCTTGCATTGGGAGATAAATATTTTTAAAAAAAACAGCAGGATATGCCTCTGGTCTTGTATCTACAAACACTAATTGTTTTGGGTAGAATCGATATTCTAAATAGCTCCCAATATCAAAACTATTAAACAATGGTCCTGAGACATTATTTTTTATTAAAAAATTTACGGCTTTTTCTGCTTTTGCAGGAACGGTAAATCCAAACCCAACATTGTTTATGCTAAAGCTTAAAAAGAAAATCATTCCTAAAACAGAAATACTACTAAGGATAATTTGAAATGACTTATTTGTTTTAGTTTTTTCATAAACATGTTCTAATAAATGAGTAAATGGAATAATCATTCCAAAAGCAAAAAATACAATATTTCTAATCATTAAAGAACCAAAAAATCCAACAAATAATGCTACAAGAAGGTCAATAAAAATGATCTTTTTTCTATACGCAAAAAATAAAATTATAGAAAGAATGGCTAAAATATCAAAGAAAATAACTGTCAAAAATGTACTATAAAATTGAAGCGTAATAGTGTTTGATAATTCTCCAATTGGGAAATAGTAGCCGTTTAATACTAAAAAGGGATATAAAGCTCCATATACCCAGCTGGGATTAATACATGCTCCAATAACTATTAAAACTCCAAGAATTATTAATTGTGTTACCTTTTTGGGAAGAGACGATTTAGCTTTTAAAAATAATACGACAGATTTCCAATGAGTTACACATGCATCAATAAAAAATAATCCAACAAGACCTATGCCTAAGAAAAAATAAATATGCATATTAACCCACAGCATTTCTATAAAGGGGAGTATATAAATCCATTTTGTAAAATGTTTTTTATTGGCATACAAGACTACAAGAAAAATTGAGAAAAACAGATAACTAAATAATTCTGGGCGCAGACTCATTCTTTCCCACATAATTCCTAAAACTAAACAAGAGACAAATAATATAACTGGAATTGGTTTATCTCTTATACTAAAAAGTACTAATCCAAAAGCAAAAAGAAATAATAAAATAAAAAAGATATAAAGACCAGAAACGCCAATTGTTTGGACAAGTAAATACATAACAACCTCGGCAAGCCAGGGATTATTTCCTGCATGATAAGAAGGATAGGTATACGCCATTAATTTTGTTTGTGGGATTTGCCATGTAGTTGCAACAATTTCGCCTACCTTTAGGTGTCTCCCTAAATCTTGATTCATATCGTCCATTGGACGCAGCCAAAAGAGAATAGTCATAAGAAAAATAAACAAAAAAGCGAGGCGTTTCATAGGATTACTATAACAAATAACCAATATTTCTAAAATAGTATTTTTCAACTTGAATTACTTGAGTTGCTATTGCATAATATGCAAGCTAATTATGAAAATTCTTATAACAGGGCATAAAGGTTTTATAGGGCAAAATTTTTTAAAAAAACTGGATTCTAAAAAAAACACTGTATACGGTTTAGACATAAAAGACAAATCTGATTGTAAAAAGTTTTTTTCTTCTGCTTCTTATTCTTTTGATCTTGTAATCCATTGTGCAGCCATTATTAAAGGACGGGAAACAATTGATAATAATCCTTTGGTAATTGCAGAAAATTTAGCAATTGATAGTAGTTTATTTACTTGGGCAATAAAAGCAAAACCAAAACAACTTGTCTATTTTTCCTCAAGTGCTGTGTATCCTGTATCTTTACAAACAAAAGAAAGAAAACTAAAAGAATCAGATGTTGTTATAAAAGAAAAAAACTCATTTGATTTACCAGATAAAATATACGGTTGGTCAAAATTAACAGGAGAACTTCTTGCAAATTATTATGCAGATAATTATAACGGGAAAGTATACATTTTTAGACCGTTTTCTGGGTATGGTAATGGTCAAGATATAGACTATCCGTTCCCTGCATTTATAAGAAGAGCAAAAAAGAAAGAAAATCCTTTTATTATTTGGGGAACAGGAAAACAAGTAAGAGATTTTATTCATATAGAAGACATATTAAATGCTACTTTTGCTGCAATAAAAAATAATATTACGCAACCAATTAATTTAGGAACTGGTATTCCAACATCATTTACATCACTTGCAAAAATGATTACAAAAAAAGCAGGATATTTACCAAAATTTTCTTATTTAGAGGAAAAACCAACTGGTGTTTCCTATAGAGTTGCAGATATTACACGATTAAAAAAATTTTATACACCAAAAATTTCTCTTGAAGAAGGAATTAAAAAAGCTTTAAGCTAATATGCAAGTTCTCGTATCTGCAATTTGTCCAATAAGAAATGAAGAGGAAAATATTCAGTATATTTTTAATACGCTGAAACCTTTATCTATGCCAACAGAAGTATTGTTTGTTGAAGGAAATTCATCTGATAAAACATGGGAAAAAGCAAAAGCATTAGATAATAAAAAAAATAAGTTTGGTGTTTTTTTTAGAGCTATGAAACAAAAGGGACAAGGAAAAGCAGAAGCTGTTGCAACAGGATTTACAAATGCAAAAGGAAAATATTTAATTATTGTTGATGCAGATCTTTCTATTGACCAAAAAAATTTAGAAAAAGTTATTTTTTTATTTAAAAAATATGGTGATACTATCCTTGCAACAGGAAATAGACTTAAAGGTTTAAAAAAACCTAAAGCATTTTATTGGATTAATTATGTAGGAAATTATTTTTTTAGATATTATTACTCAGTAATATTGCAGACTACAATATTAGATATTTCTTGTGGGACAAAAGCAATAACAAAAGATACATGGATGAAAATTAGAATTTTACGAAAAAAAATTGGAAAATTAGACAAATGGGGAGATATTGATTGGCTTTTTTATAGTAAAAAAGTTGGAGCAACTATTACATTTGCTACTATAGATTATAAGCCACGACAATTTGGACAATCAAAGCTGCAAGATGTAAAAACACGTTGGAAATTTGCTCTAAACATGTTTACTATTGGTCTTCGAATTCTTTTTTTAACCTTTTTTAAATAATTTTTGTGACATAAATTGCTGAAAAGATTTGATTCTTTGTTTATCATATTTCTATGATAAAACAATTTTTAAAAGACGGTTTAGGTTGGGGTTTTCTTGTTTGGCTGCTGGGTTATGGGTTAGGAATTGTATTCTTTACTGTAGTGCCGCCTAATTTAATAGGGTGGTTTGTAACACCAATTGGTATTATTATTTCTTTTTGGGTGTTGATTAAAAAAATACATAGTAAAAAAATTGCTTATTTTTTTGCTATTGCGCTTGTTTGGACAGTAATTGCTATTATTTGTGATTATTTTTTCCTTGTTAGAGCATTTAAACCTACAACTCCATACTATAAATTAGACGTGTATATCTATTATCTTTTAACATTTCTTCTCCCAGTTATTGTGGGTTTAAAAAAAACAAAGAAAATATAAGTTTATTTTTTAGGAGTTTTTGCAAAAAGAGTATACAAATGACCTACAATACTTAATGCAAGTAGAGTAAGAGCCCATCTAACAGGATGTGGAAATGCAATAGGGCTTGCTATTAAAATTCCAAGGCCAATGCCGGCAAGGACATGAACAAAAGCATTGTATTCAACATGATGACCAAAATATAACATAGCTTTTTTTCTATATTTTAATAATTGCTTTACCATACTTTTATAATGGAAGAAATTTTTTAATATGTCAATTATGAATAAAGAAAGACTTAACTAGCTGTTTCTTGAAGAAGAAATGAATGTAGTTGTCTCATAAAACCGCTATCTTTCCTTAATCCAGTTACAATTGCAGCAGCTTGTCCTTTTGTTAGTTTGTATCGTGAATCTATTTCATAGAACTTTAATCCATCAAGAAAATAATCAAGAACAATCGTAATTTGTAGAGGAGTTAGGCCACTTTCTTCTAAAAAAGCTCTTGCTTTTTCTTCATTGGGTGGAGTTTGAGATAAGGTTGACTGAATAATCCCTTGAAGTGATAAGCCGCTATCATTTACTGCATCTAAGCTTATATCTGTTTGTGTTGCCAGAGCAAATGGTTCTCTTCTTGCTGCTTCGCTTCTAATATTTGCTAACGTTCTATGTAATGTTCTTCTCGTTGCAATTTGTGCACTTTGTTCTGCAATAAGAGGCGCTATTTGTCTATCTAGATCTTCATCTCCTGTTATTGATCCAATAGCAACATTAGAAGCTGGAAAATGAGTAGTAAGCCAAGTTACATGAGAAATCTGACTTGTTCTAAAGTCTGGGCGTAATTCAGCTATAGTTCTTTCTATTTCTTCTCTTAGTTCGGTTGTTAACCTTCTTTTTGGAAGGTTGAGCCTAACCGGTTGTTCTCCTTGCATATCTACAACAAGACTATTCTGTAGACAGAGATCTATAAGAGCAAAAGTTTTTAATAACAATTCTGGGTCATAGAATGAAAGTTGTCGTCTGCCATATCTTGCAGTATCTTCTTCAGAAAAATACATTCGTAATGCTGCTTCAGCAATCCCTAAGTCTGCCATGAGAGACAATCTTTCTCCACCTCTTTGTAATGGAAGATTAAGGGTCGTAAGATTATACGGAATCTCTTCCATATCTAGTCCTTGAGTTGAGATATTTACCCCTAGCCCAATTCTTACTTGTTGAATTAATTCTCCGTTTCGTACTGTGCCAAGGCGATATCTTCCTGCAGCAACATTCATTAAAACACCTTGTAATTGTGCTAAGTTATTTGCTCTTGATTCAGCCTTTTCATGGGGACCCAAATTATAAGAAAAAGTTGGTGCTTCGTTTTTGACTATAGGCATGCAGCAATTATATATTATAAGACGTATTTATGCAAGTGCATTTATAGCAAATTGATATAAATATAGGCTGAAAGATTTATATTTCTTACTCTGCTATACTAATTCTATGAATTTATTTTTTGAGCTTGCTAGTATTTTTATTCTTGGATTTATTGGGGGAGCAATCCCTGGGCCAATTTTAACCTCTGCTTTTACAGAGACAGTCAGAAAGGGATTTATGAAGAGCTTAGAAGTTATTTTCTTCGCTGCTATGTCAGAAATTATTGTTGCTGGTTTTATCATGATACTTCTTTTTAACCTCCACATTCCTCAGAGTATTTTTTATGCAATTTCATTTGTCGGAGCGATGGTTTTATTATGGATGGCAACAGAGATTTGGAAAATTAAAAAATTAAGTGATAAAGGGAAAATTTTCGATTTTAAGAAAATTTTTCTTTTAACTATTTTTAATGGACCGTTATGGGTTTTCTGGAGTACAATCTGTGTCCCTCAAGCATATGTATTAAATAAAAAAATTGCAGGAGGTCAAATTTTATTTTTAATTTTATTTGAATTAGGATGGTTTGCTTCAACATTAATCCTAACATTTTTATTCTCGCGTTTTCGACCATTACTTATTAAAGAGGGAATAATGTCAAAGGTATTTAAATTATTCTCCTCAATTCTTATTCTTTTTGCATTACGCTTACTATTAGACAGCTATTTTTTCTTTTTTAAATGAGATTTTCAATAACCTGCAAATAACTTACTCTTTTGCTATACTTCCGCTATGCATTCTAAAGAAAATCAGACAATTATCCTTTCTGATGGACGGAAATTAGGTTTTGCTGAATACGGAGATACAAGAGGAAAAGCAATTTTAATTTGTCATGGGTGGCCAGGCTCAAGATTAGGTATGAACAAGTTTAATAAAATTGCTCATGACCTGCATCTCCACTTAATTTCAATTGATAGACCTGGATATGGATTATCTGATTTTAAGAAAAATAGAACATTACTTGATTGGGTAAATGATGTAGAAGAATTAGTTACAAAGTTGCAATTAAATAAATTTGCAATTTTAGGAATTTCTGGTGGAGCTCCATATGCTGCAGTTTGTGCATATAAAATGCCTAAACAAATAACTAAATTAGGCATTGTTTCAGGTGTAGGCCCGACAATAGATGAAGTTATAAAAGATAATGATAGGGTATGGAGATTTTTAATAAAACAATATGCAAAAAAACCTTATTTGGCAACAATTGGAACGGAAATTCATTATATAGAATCAAAATTTTTCCCAAAACTTTTTTTCAAATGGTACAAAAGAAAATTTGATAAACAAATTTTAACAAAGGATATTTTAAATCAAATAGCAATTAATAAAAAAGAAGCATTTAGAAATGGAATTAAAGGAGCTAAACATGATCTTATTCTTTATTCTTCCGATTGGGGATTTAATTTAAAAAATATAAAAACAAAAACCTTTTTATGGTATGGAGAAGTAGATACCCTTGTTCCTGCAAGTGTAGGTAAATATTACGCATCAAAAATTAAATCTTCTCAATTGTATATATATCCAAAAGAAGCACATTCTACATTTATTGCACATGCTGAAGAGATATTTAAAGAACTTGCTAAATAATTATATAAAAATTTTACTTTTTACTGCCTAAAGCAATATAATTTTATTTATGGTTACGTCAAAGATTATAAATTTTTTTAAGCAATATAAAAAAAGAGTATATAAAAAGGGAGAAATGGTAAAGAGCTATGACGAAAATCCAAAGGGTGTATTTTGTCTGCAAAAAGGGGCTATTAGATGTATTGCTGTATCAAAAGATGGTATTGAATTAACAATTAATGTTTTTAAGCCGATTTCTTTTTTCCCTATGGCTTGGGTAATAAATAATACTATAGATCTCTATGCATATGAAGCAATATCTGATGTTGAAGTTTTTATTGCTCCTAAAGAGTCTGTCGAAAAATTCTTAAAAGAAAACCCTGATGTAACCTATGATTTGCTAAAAAGAATTTATAGAGGTCTTGAGGGGTATTTTTTGCGTATGGAATCTCTTCTTTCCGGAGATGCATACATAAAAACTATTGTGCAAATCGTTATTCATACAAAGCGATTTGGCGTAATTGATGCATCGGGAAAATATTTAGTAGATATTACTCATGCACAACTGGCATCACTTTCTGGGCTTTCTAGAGAAACCATTACAAGAGAAATAAAAAAATTAGAAAATAAAAAATTGGTTATGTATAAAGGAAAGCAGTTAATTGTATTAGATTTAAAATCTCTTGAAAAAGAAGTAACCTTTTAAAATAGTGATCCTCGTCACAATTTATTTATATTCCTCATGATAGATTATCCCTAATCCCCCTATGGGAGATATCTATGCACACAAATGATCATACTCTTACAAGAAAAAAAGTTGCACATAGAGTAAAGATTGCACTTGGACAATTGCATAAAGTCCTTTCTATGGTTGAGGAAGATGCATATTGTGTCGACATAATTCATCAATCACAGGCTATACAGAGTGCTCTTAAACAAGTAGATACGTTGTTGCTAGATAATCATTTAAAAACATGTGTTGTTTCCCAAATAAAAGAAGGAAAGCAAGAAGCAATAAAAGAGGTAATGGAAGTTTTTAAAAGACAAAAATAAATTATATGAATGAGAAAAAGATTATTATTTTTTCAATACTTATAACAATAACACTTTTAGTAGGAGGTATTTTTTTTGTAAGTACATCTACTGCAACTCCTTCCGTTATTTCTTCTTCAAACGCAAAAGCAACAACAATAGATCCAACAAGTGCAGACTGGGGACAAATTCCAATGTTTAAAGGAACAGTCAGTAAAGTTTTTAGAATTAAAAATACCGGAACAAATACATTAAAACTTTTTAACATTCGCACATCGTGTCACTGCACAACAGCAGAAGTTATAACACCAACTGACACAAGCCCGTTGTTTAAAATGGATTCTTTATCTAGTTGGATCGGGACTGTTGATCCAGGGAAGGAAGCAAAATTAACTGTTGTTTTTGATCCTGCTTTTCATGGTCCTGATGCAGTAGGACCAATTACCAGATATGTTGAAATAGAAACAAATGATAAAGCGGAACCTAAATTAACCTTTACTGTTACTGGAAATGTATATAAATAATATGAAAAAAATAGTTATACAAAAAAAAGTAAAAATTTTATTGAAGAAAGCAATTCCATTATGGATGGTGGCAGTTTTGCTTATTAATTCAACTATTGGTATTGGATTTATTGAATATTTTATTATGCAACGGAATTTCAATATTACGATTGCTTCTTTAGCTCAAACAACAAAAAATCCAGACGAATTGGTGCAAATCCTTAAGCAAGAAGTACTTCCTCAAAACGGATATACACTGGGTGTTACATGGAAAGATATTGGAATACAGTTACTTACGAGTGGAGTAATAGATAAAGAAAAATTTGAACAAACATTTACCGGAGAACCTGATTCTTTGGCAATGATGAAATATATGGATCACTCATCAAATGATCATATGACAATAAATGAGAAAGATTCTCATTTTATGGTTAATGCTCTTTGGGCTTTAGGCTTAGTAACAAAAAATCAAATTCTAGATGAAGGACCGATGCAGACAGAAGGGCCAAAAGATCCTATGCAATTTGCATCAACAGGCGGATGGACATTGGGCAGCAAGCCTACAAGTGAATTGTATTCATCAACTCCATTGATTTTATTAACAGATAAACAAGAAGAATTAGTAAAGACAATTGCAGCAAACATTTATCGTCCATGTTGTGGCAACTCTGTTGCTTTCCCTGATTGTAATCACGGTATGGCAGCATTAGGATACATTGAATTGGCAGTTAAACAAGGACTTTCAGAAAAAAGAATTTATCAAGACATTCTTGCCCTTAATTCCTATTGGTTTCCACAGCAATATGTAAATATTGCTGCATATTATAATCAACAAAAAATTGATTGGAAAAAAGTTGATCCAAAGACAATACTTGGAATGGATTATTCATCAGGACAGGGAGCAGCAAGGATTGCTCAAGAAGTTCAAAATGTCCCTGGATTTCAAAGCAAGGGTGGGGGTTGTGGAGCATAGATGGAAAACTTACTTTTTCAAACATCATTAGTTGCAGCTTTTGTTGCTGGAATTGTTGCTCTTTTTGCACCATGCTGCATTTCTTTTCTTCTTCCTGCATATATAGGAACTGTGTTTAAAGAAAAAGAAAAAGTTCTCCTTATGACGTTTATTTTTGGTCTTGGAATTTTTATTGTTATGATGCCTGCTGTTTTAGGAGTAGCTTTGCTTTCCAAGTTTTTGTTTATCTATCACGACATGTTATATGTAGCTGGCGCGTTTGTAATGTTAATAGTAGCAATAATTACGTTTTTAGATATTAAGTTACCAATGATCCATATTCCAGGAAGAGCAATACATAAAACAGATCCATTATCAATTTTTATTTTAGGAATTTTCTCAGGAATCACCAGTGCTTGTTGTGCGCCTGTTTTAATAGGAATTCTTACATTAACATTTCTTTCCCCTAATTTTTTTGGTGCTTTAGGAATTGGTGCGGTATATGTGTTAGGAATGGTGACTCCTCTTATTTTTATATCAGTTGTTTTATCTGGAAAATCTGAAAAATTTATGTTTCTTAAAAAACCAATTTTGCGATTTAATTTTTTAGGGAGAGAAAGAGTTCTTATTACAAGCAATTTCATTGCAAGTATTATTTTTTTTATTACCGGAACATTTATTCTCTATTTAAAATCAATAGGTAAACTTGGTATGGGGGATGTAACAGGTTTTACAAAATATATTACCGGAGCGCAAAGTTGGGTTAATCATTATGTAGGAAGCGGATTGTTAATTAATGTATCTTTTGTCATACTTTTAATGGCAGTTATGTATTATGTCGCAAAAAAAATTTAATATACTATTTTTACTAATTCTAGCACTATTTT
>DASVYQ010000164.1:0-4653 GCA_036392095.1 Patescibacteria group bacterium | reverse complement strand
TTATCAGAAAAGCCTAATTGTTTTAATCTCCAGAGAATTTCTTTATTAAGCTTTTTATTTTTTCGTAAATTTTCTTCTTCTGTAACAATGTTTTTAATTCTGTATAAAAACCATGGATCAATTCCCGTAAGTCTATAAATTTCTTTAATAGACATTCTTTTTTTCATTGCCCAAGCAAGAGCAAATCTACGTTTTGGGGTAGGAATACTTATACTATCTTCAATATTTGTTTCTTTTGTAAATAATTTTTCAGATGTTGCACCTTCGTAGTCTAAATCTAACATTCTAATTGCTTTTTGATATGCTTCTTCAAAAGTTCGACCAATTCCCATAACTTCTCCAACTGATTTCATACCACTTCCCAGTCTTTGATCTGCGCCTTTAAATTTTTGCAAATCCCATCGTGGAATTTTAACAACCACATAATCAAGTGCTGGTTCAAAACAGGCTTGGGTTACTCCTGTTACTTTGTTTTGTAATTGTGTCAAGTTATAGCCAAGTCCTAATTTTGCAGCAATGTATGCTAAAGGGTATCCTGTTGCTTTAGAAGCTAAAGCAGAACTTCTAGAAAGTCTTGCATTTACTTCTATAACATAAAATTCCCATTTTTTAGGATTTAAGGCAAATTGGACATTACATTCTCCAACTATTCCTAAGCTTCTGACAATATCTATTGAGGCTTTTCTTAAAAGATGATATTCGTCATTTGTTAATGTTTGTGATGGAGCGACAACAATTGATTCTCCGGTATGAATTCCAAGTGGATCCATATTCTCCATATTACAAACAGTAATACAATTATCATCTTTGTCTCTTACTACTTCGTATTCTATTTCTTTAAAGTGATGCAAATATTTTTCAACTAAAACTTGTGGAGAAAATGAAAATGCTTTTGTAACAATTTCCAGTAACTGCTTTTCATTTCTTGCAACACCACTTCCTTGCCCTCCTAAGGTAAATCCTGCCCTTAGCATTACTGGGTATCCTAATTTGTTTGCAATTTCTTGTGCTTCTTGGAGACTTTCTGCGGCGTGGCTTATTGGGGTTGGAATATGAATTTTTGCTAAATGCTCGGCAAATTCTTGCCTGTCTTCTGTTAATTCTATTGCCTTAACAGGAGTTCCAAAAACTTTTACATTGTGCTTAGTCAAAAATCCGGATTTATTTAATGCCAACCCGCAATTAAGTGCTGTTTGTCCTCCAAAAGAAAGCAAAAGTCCATCTGGTTTTTCTTTTTCTATAACTTTTTCTACAAAATATGGAGTAACAGGTAAGAAATAGACTCTATCTGCCATTTCTTTAGAGGTTTGAATAGTTGCAATATTTGGATTAATTAGAATAACTTCAATTCCCTCTTCTTTTAAGGCTTTAATAGCTTGAGAGCCTGAGTAATCAAATTCTCCTGCTTCTCCTATTTTTAATGCTCCGCTACCCAGTAATACAACTTTTTTTGGTTTCATATTTTTTCTACAAAATAATCAAAAATCCAGTCAGTATCTAATGGACCTGGTGTACTTTCTGGATGGAATTGCACAGACATAAATGGTAATGATTCATGAATAATGCCTTCGTTACTCTTGTCGTTTGCATTCACAAACCATGGCTTAAATCCGTCAGGAATTCTGCCAACTGCAAATCCATGATTTTGTGTTGTTATATAGCATCTGGTTGTCCCTTCTAAAAGACACGGTTGGTTTTGACTTCTGTGCCCAAATTTTAATTTATATGTGTCTCCTCCTGCTGCTAAAGCTAAAATTTGGTTTCCAAGGCAAATTCCAAGAGTTGGAATTTTATTTGCCAAAGAAGTCTTAACAGTTTCTATTGTTTTGTCTGCCATTTTTGGATCTCCAGGTCCATTAGAAATAAACAATGCATCAAATTTTAGTTTTGAGTTAAAGACATCATAATCCCACGGAACAGTTATTACCTTTATACCTCTTTTAACAAAATTTTGTGCAATTCTGTTTTTTGCTCCGCAATCAATAAGTACAATTGTTTTTGGCCCTTTTCCCTCAGTCTTAATTTCTTTTGGACTTACTTGTGCAACAAGGTTTACTTTATTTGGATCGTAAAATGGTACATCTTTATCTATAATAATTTTCCCAAGTGTAGAACCGTTGTCGCGTAAATATTGTGCTAAAAGTCTTGTATCTTTAATAACCAGGCCTGGGACTTTTTGTTTTTTCATCCAGCTAGAAAGACTCATAACACTTTCATAATGAGATGGCGTATTAATATAGTCAGAAACGATAAGGCCTGATATTTGCATCTTTGATGATTCCCATAGTTTGGCACTTGGTACTCCATAATTGCCAATTAATGGGTATGTTAATACCAAAATTTGTCCTGCGAATGATGGATCGGTAAATGCTTGCGGATACCCTGTCATTCCTGTTGCAAAAACAACTTCTCCTGCAATTGAATGTTGGTAGCCGAATGGTTTTCCTTCCAGCACAATCTTATTATTTATTAAAACTAGTTGTTTCGTCATATTCCTTTCAATAATCCCTTTCCTTAGACGGTTTTAGGACGTTCCGTGCACAAAATCCCTTTTTATACTTTACCGAGTATGAGAGCAAGGAGTGCCATGCGAACGTACATGCCGTTTCGCACTTCTGAACGTAAATACATTGCTCTAGGGTCGTTATCTATTTCTGGTAAAATTTCTCCAACTCTTGGAAGTGGATGCATAAGAATTGTGTTTTTCCCTGCATAGGTTTTCATAAGTTCTGGTGTAACAATAAATTTATTTTTTACTTTTTCATATTCTTCCAAAGATGCAAATCTTTCTTTTTGTACCCGTGTCCAATACCAAAAGTCTGCATTTTTTGGAATTTGTGTTTCATTCTCTATCTCAATAAGTTTTATTCCTCGTGAGGTAAAATTATTATAGTCTTCTCTTGTTAATTTTAGTTCTTTTGGAGCAAGTAAGTACAAAGTGGTCCCTTTATATAAAGCCAAAGCTCGAATTAATGAATGGATTGTTCGGCCATTTAATAAATCACCGGCCATGACGCCGGTTAAATTATTTAAGCGTTTATGCTTTTCAAAAATAGTTGCAAGATCTAAAAGTGCTTGTGTTGGATGTTCGCCAATGCCGTCTCCTGCATTTACAATTGGTACAAAAAAAGCTGCATTTGCTGCAGCTTCTGCTGTTCCTTTTACCGGGTGTCTAATGACAATTGCATCGGAATATGCTTCGAATACCCGCATAGTATCTTCAAGGGTTTCGCCCTTAGACACTGAAGAAAAATGTTGTGGGTCTTGGATTTCTATTGTTTGTCCACCAAGCTGTTTTACAGCTGCTGCAAAAGATCCAAAGGTTCTACTACTGGGTTCATAAAAAATAAGGGTAACTATGTTACCCGCTAAAAGTTTGGAAGGTTTGCTGTTAACAGCAATAGTCTTCATTTTTTTTGTAACCTTAAGAACAATGTCAATATCTTTTGAAGAAAATTGATCGAGGGAAACAATATCTTTACCTTTAAAATTTCCGTTTATTTTTTGTATTCCAGAATTATCTTTAGGCATAAAAAATCCCAGCTGGTTCTGGGATTAAAGTATAAAGGCTTTTGTTGTTTTTGTCAAATAGTTTTCTTAAATTTTGTATACTTTTTGTCAGCTTTTATCTTTTTGTTTTTTAATATATATAAAAAATCCGCCTCTTCACGGTCCTCCTTACTGAGGACCTTGAAGCGACGGACTTTAAAAAATAAAAACCTTCCACGAGGAAGATTAGGTATACTTTACTACAGGTTGCCTTTTTTGTCAAGGGGTTAATTACGTTCTAGATAAAGAGTTAGACATTTTATTCCACCGCCTGCTTTTTTATACTCACTCATATTAAGTAAAACAGGTTGAACATCAATTTTTTTTAGTTTATTTTTTAAATCTTCATCTAAATATCCTACTAATAATTTCCCATCTATATAAACACTATTGGCTATAAAATTATCTGCTTGTTGTTTTGTCATAGGAATTGCACCAGGAATTGACATAGCTTTTTCTCTGTCATTTTTATCGTATGCTTCTGGATAAATAAGCACTGCTCTATCCCCAACTGCACAAAATGTCGTATCAAAATCGTAAAAATACGGATTAATGAGCTTTAATGAGACAGTTGGAACTTTTAATAATTTCCCCATTTCTTCGTGTGCTTTTTTGTCTGACCTAAAACCATAGCCCATATAAAGAGTCCCCCTATAAAAAAGTGCATCTCCCTCCCCTCCTTGGTTGTATGGGAGAGTAATTACTTGATATCCTTTCTTTCTAAACCACTTTTGGAAATATGCTTCTTCTCCTTTTCTTTCTTTAAATCTAAAATTGCCACTTACAAAGGTATCGTTATAGACTGTCCCACCATTTGCAGTAAAAACCATGTCTGGTAAATTATCGCCTTGTTCTATTAATTCAACTTCTACGCCAAGCTTACGGTATAAGTTGTATAAACTTTCCCATTGTTTTTGCGCCAATTTTTTATCTGGTTTGTTTGTTACATCCATCCAAGGATTTATTTCATAGATAACATCAAACTTGGTTGGTGGACACATTAAAATTTTCATATTTTTTTTGTAAACTTCGGCAGTGAAATTGAGGCTTCTACGTTGAAGATATTTTTATTGTAGCAATGGGAAAATATTTTGTCAATATTTT
>DASVYQ010000163.1:0-1501 GCA_036392095.1 Patescibacteria group bacterium | reverse complement strand
GAAAGTAGTGCCGTCGCACCTTGATAGAGACTTTCTAAATCTGTATCGGATAAAAATCCACGGAAATTTATAGTCCTTTTAATCTCTGAATGTCACTTAGAGAATTCCTGATGAATTGATAAATCTAACCATTTATCCCCTCCGACGATTAAAAGTTTATATTTTTTTGTGTTTAATGTATTAAATTTTTCATACGCTCGAAGTGTTGTTGAAATATTCTTTATTTGCTTAAGTGCGCCAACTGAAAGAAAATAGTGTTTTGGAGTAAAAGATTCTAGTTTTTTAGATAAAAATCTAGTACCTAAATATAGAACAGAAATTTTACTTTTTATATTTGAATATTTACTCAACATATCTTTTTTAACTTGTTCTGAAATAGTGATTATTTTATCTGCAGACATGACGGCTAAATTAGTAATTTTACTTATTCTTGAATAATCTCTATAACTTTGTGGATATTCTTCGAAAGCTAAATCATACATCAAGAGTAAAGTTTTGTATCGATTTAGTGGAATACGCAGAGGTAAGCTCTGACTTAATCCTATAAAAATGTCCGGTCTATCTCTAAAGAGTCTTAATGGAAGCCACAATTTTGTCCACCCACGGGAGGGCCTAACAACAATATTTTGCATATGTGAACCCAATTCCCTCATAAGTTTTTTATTAATTGGATAAAAACTATATAATAAGTATTGATTTTTGTTATCAATCTTAGCTAATTCAATCAGTAAATTTTTTGCCACCTGATAGACTCCAACCTTAAGTCGCTTGTCTTGTATTCCCAAACATCCTGCGTCAACTCCAATTTTTAGCCTTCTTTGCAACCGCTTCCAACTGTTATATTTTCTAAAACCATAAAGTATTCCTAATAAAGGAGTCGCTATAGACTTTATACTTACTTCCCTTCCAAACCCAAACATGCATCTTAAAAACCATTCCCATCTGGTTAATAAAATTATAAATACAACCCATTTTGGACGATATTTTAAAAAAAAGTATGTATCATTACTAATAAAGTTATAATACCATGAAAGTCTTCCTTCCGATTTTCTACCACCGCCTGTCTCTTCTCTTAAATGAATAACCGTAGCATCTGGTTCAAAAAAAATTTTATATCCCATTTCTTTTGCTCGAAGTGATAGATCAGACTCTTCACGAATGCCATTCATAGTTATCTGCTCATCAAATCCTCCAACATTTTCAAATACTTCTTTTTCCCAACCTGCATTACAACCAATTACAGTATCTACTTGTTGTTTAAAGTCTGAGGTATAATCATCGCTAAATTTCCCAAAGTATGAAATTTTCCCTACATTTTTGCTTTTTGGATTTATAGGGTGACCAGGGGTCAAAACTCTCCCTGCAACAATATGATTCCTATCTTTAATAAATGCTTTTTCATATCCGTCAAATACCCCTTTTTCAACAACTACATCATCATCAAAAAATATCAAATATTTTCCTTTTGCGTTTAGTACTCCTATATTTTTAGCGTTTGGAG
>DASVYQ010000162.1:0-5048 GCA_036392095.1 Patescibacteria group bacterium | reverse complement strand
ATTCACTTTTGTTTCTGGCGTTTGAGCAGTATCTATTTGTGAATCATTTTTTTCTGCTGTGTTTATGATATTTTGACTTATTTCAGAAGTTGAAGAAATAGCTAAATCTCCACTTACAGCATTAGTATTAATAACTTCAACCGGTTGATTATTTGCAAGTGATTCTGCAACAGATTGAGAATCTAATTGCCCTTCAACAGAAGGAATTTCTGTTGGCTCAGGTGTTGGAGATATTACATTTTCTGTTTGCACAAAAGATTCTGTTGGAGAGACTTCTGAAACACTGGTCGGAGAAATATCTTGAGAAGTCGGTTGTAAATCTGTTTGAGCTTGCGACGAAGATTGATTTGCTGTAGGTTGTGTCTGATCTGATGTTGGCTGGACTTGTTGTGTGGTATCTTGCGTCTGACTAACAGATTGTTGAGGAGTAGATTGTTGCGTTTGATCAGTTGCAGCAGGTTGAGATGTGAAATCTTGAGGTGATGTTTGGTCTTGTGGTTGTGATTGCGTCTGGTCTGTAGCATCTTGCGCCAGATATGTAACGCCTAAAACTTGTTTTGCTGAATGACGAATAGAACTAACAGCTGGTGAATGAAGCGAATTTCCGGCAATAAAAGCAAAAATAGCTATCTGAATAGCAAACAAAACAGGGATTTGCATATATTAACTATATATAATAATGAAGAAGGCTAGCAAGCAGTAAGAATTCTTACAAAAGACTTTTGTTAAAATCCGCTAATATTTTCTACGTGTTCTATATCTAGTATATTTCTGTGTTTATCCAAGGTAACGCCAATTGCATCTATTCGTAATGATTTAGGTAATTTTGGATGTAAAAAGGAATATAATTGCGCTGTTTGAACAATATTGTGGATTTTTTCGCGAGTTATTGCCTCAAATGGCTTGCCAAAATCTTCAGAGATACGTGTTTTTACTTCAAAAAAAATTAATGTATTGTCTTTTGTGGCAATTATGTCTATTTCTGTGTAGTTTTTTCTAAAATTCATCTCCTCTATATGAAAACCCTGCTTATGAAGCCACTTAGCAGCCATAGTTTCACCATATTGACCTAATGAATTTCCTACCTTCATGAAGATATTATACAGCTTTTGCAACTCTGAGGTTGTACAACTTTGCTCGTTTTACTCTTTTTTTAGCATGTGCTTTAATTTCTATTTTTTGGATTAATGGAGAAGCAATTGGCCAAATTCTTTCTACTGCTACATCGCCAACCATTTTTTGAACAGTAAAGCTCTTATTTTCGCCTCGACCTTTTATAGCTAAAACAACACCTTCAAATACCTGAATACGGGTTTTATCCCCTTCTTGGATTTTCTGGTGAACTCGAATTGTATCTCCTGGAACGAAATCAATAGCTAACATACATGTAATTATACCTGAATTTTAGAGAATTCTCAAGATTGAGCTTATTTCCCTTTGCAAGCCTCAATATAGGCCATAAACAATGGGTGAGGCGCAAGTGGCCTACTCTTGTATTCGGGATGACCTTGTGTACCTAAAAAGAATGGATGTTTACTCTTTGGAAGCTCAATAATCTCACACAAATTCTCGACAACCGATCGTGCAGAGATAATTAAACCTGCTTTTTCATATTCTTTAGCAAATTCATCGTTAAATTCGTATCGATGTCGGTGTCTTTCTGAGGTTAAACCTGTTTTTTCGTCAATTGGACCACCGTAACTTTTGTAGGCATCAAATGCCATAGTACCTTTTTTAACAATCGCATCCCATTTTCCAAGTCTCATGGTACCTCCATACGCTCGTTTTTCCATAAATTCTTTTTGTGCAGGCATTAAGTGAATAACTGGATGTTTGGATTTTTTGTTATTTTCTTCTGTGTCTGCATCTTGCCACCCCAAAACTGTTCGGGCAAATGCAATACAGGCCAACTGCATTCCATAGCAAAGACCTAAATAAGGAATTTTTTTCTCCATTGCATAAGAAGCAGCTTTAATCATACCTTCTGCTCCTCTTTCTCCCCAACCAATTGGCACAATAATGCCGTCTGGTTTGCCAATAATTGCTTCTGGTCCTTCTTTTTCTACTTTCTCTGCATCTACCCAACGAGTTTTTACTTCCACATTTTGTGCCCAAGCAGCATGATCAATTGCATCGAAAAGTGCAGCATAACTGTCTCTTAGTTGGTAATCGCCAGTTCCAAAGTATTTTCCTACAATTGCAATTTCTATTGTTTTCTCTTTTGGAGCTTGAATTCTTTCCCAAAGCTTCATCCAATCAGCAAGTTTTGCTTCTCTGGCTGGAAGACCTAATTTTTTAAGAATTTTTTGTTCTAATTTTTGTTCATGCAGCACAACCGGAATTTCGTATGCACTCTTTAAATCTGGATTAGAAATAATATCTTCTTCATTCATATTACAGAAAAGTGCAAATCTGTCCCTTCTTCTTTGGTCTAAGTATTTTTCAGATCGTGCAACTATAAAGTCTGGTTGAATACCCATTGAGTTAAGAGTTCTAACGGAAAGTTGTGTTGGTTTGGTCTTTGGTTCTCCTAAATGTTTTGGAGTTGGAACATAGCTTACATGGATATGAATTACATCTCCAGGGTTTTTCCATGTCATAATTCTGGATGCTTCATAGTAGAAAATATTTTGGTATTCTCCTGCTGTTCCTCCTAATTCTATGATAATAACATCTGCACTGGTTTCTTTACCTAAATTTTTAATTCGAGAAATTATTTCATCGGTAATATGAGGAATTGCTTCTACATCTTCTCCGTGGTATTCAAATCGTCTTTCACGCTGAATAACAGTATCATAAATTTTCCCCATGGTGACAAAGTTTCCTTTGCCCATATCTTTTCCTAGGAATTTTTCATAGGTTCCAATATCCATGTCTGCTTCTGTTCCGTCTTCGCACAAAAATGGATCTCCGTGTTCTATTGGGTTAATGGTTCCAGCATCTATATTTAAGTAGTTTTCAAATTTTATAGGGACAACATTGTATCCTGCTGATTGAAGTAACAGGGCGATGGAAGCTGCGGTGGTCCCTTTTCCTATTCCGGATATAAGACCCCCAGAAACAAAAATATATTTAGTCCTTTTTTGTTTTTTCTGCGGCACGATTTATATTACTAAAAAATTCACAAGCAGTCAATATTACAAAACTATTACAAAATAGAGCATTGTTTATGGTTTTTTAGCACCAACTGCATAAAAACGTCTATCCCATTGATGATCACCTACTAATTGCGGGGAGACTTGTGCACCTAAAATAATTCCGCTTGGTGCTCGGATTGTTAAATCTTCTTCTCTAACACCTTGCCCATGCAATGTTTGCAATGCTGCTTCTGCATTTGCTATTAACATATCTCCAAATCCTCCATGATATGGAGCTGTAAAAACAAACCCACTAGGAATTTGTTGTGCATTTCTTTCTGCTACCAATCTTCCAACATGTTCAAAAAGTCCTTCATATTTTTTATCGCCGGGTTGCTGAGGAGAAATATTTCTTCCAATAACTAACAAGCCTGCTGTTGAAGAAGTTAAAGAAGCAATAAGTTGTGCTGTTCTTGCATCAGATGCATCTGCTGTTAACACAATATCTTCACCAGGGTCCTCATGCGCCGCAATTTTTTGTTCTAACTGAGTTAATGTATATTGTTGGTTATCAGTTATATGCAAAACAGAATGTAACACATCTGTCCTGTCTTGATCTCCCGTCCATGCTGCTTGCAATTCTGCATAAATACTATTTGCCATAGTTGGAACATCTGGATGAGGACTTAAGTCAATTGCGATAACTCGATCAACAATTACACCTGCTGCAGCTGCTGCAAGTCTTGCTGCTGCTTTTTCTGCAACAGCAAAATTACTTGTTCCAACTAAAACAATTGTTGCAGAGGTAGGCAAAGTAGCAACAGCGTCAAAAAATAAATTATGATA
Organism: Patescibacteria group bacterium; assembly: GCA_036392095.1. Taxonomy (GTDB): domain Bacteria; phylum Patescibacteriota; class Microgenomatia; order Levybacterales; family UBA12049; genus PPGL01. The sequence goes on along the minus strand of DASVYQ010000162.1, from coordinate 1,125 downwards.
TAACCTACCAAGTCCACCACCGGCAATCATTTCTGCTTGCAACCTTGGCGAATCATCTGCTCTCTCTGTTGTACCTCTTACCACATCAGGCCTTCTTTGTAAGCCCATGACATGTGCTGCTTTTTCTGGTGATATTGGCATAAACTAAAAATACTTAATAGTTATATAGTTTGTCAATTCGTATTTTTTAAAAGATTCAAAAAAAATTATAATTTATTCTAAAAATACCTGCAATTTTTCATTATTTAGTAATTTTAAATAAGAATTATTATTTTCTCGGTATTTAACTCTAGGCTATTGGTAATTTTATATTACCTTTGTATAATACCCGCCATGTCAGCAGAATTACCAAGACAACAAGCATTACAAAACCTAAACTTACGATTTCAGGGACTTTTGCGACCTGGCAACCTACCAACAGTCAGAGAAATTGGAATGGTTGCATTTGACTTGGCAACAAATGTTCTACAATTACAACCTTTTGAAAGAGCTGTTTTTGTTATTTCATTTTCACTAAATTATGCAATTGCTGCAATTCCTGAGACATCACCAGAGCCTTTTCTAAGAAGAAGAAGTGATTTTCAACAAACTTTATTAAATACAATTTATGGATTAAAAAGTGAATTACAAGTTTATGGAAGTATTATAGATACACCAGGCAGTGCAGGGCTTGCCTTGGTGCAACAACTATTTCCTTCTGACAAAACAACTCCCAGAGCAATAACCATAGATCAGGTAGACCAACAAGAAAGAAGGGTTAGGGATTCTGCAAGTCTTGCAGGACCATTAATGCGAGGTGTTTTAGACAGAAAAGGAAATGACCTTCTTGTAGATATACTTCCCGAAGCAAAAATATAATTCCATCTTACTAATTTTTAACAGTACTTTTTTAAGAAACTAATTTGCCCTCAAAATAATAAATGCAGATTAGCAGACTAGTGGAGTAAGTGGGATTTTATATAACTAATATCTTCTTTAAGTAAATTGTACGCAAAATCATTAATTTTTCTATTTTTTTCAATTTTAAGAAGTAATAATATTCCATCCAGTTTAATTTTTGAAACAAATTTTAATTTCTTTTTGTAATCTTTTTGAGCATTTATTGCTAAAGCTAAAGTCGATTGA
>DASVYQ010000161.1:0-17769 GCA_036392095.1 Patescibacteria group bacterium | reverse complement strand
TGTTACAACACTTATTCAACCAAGCAATATCCCTATTACAGCAAGTGTAACAATACAAGAGACAGGACCTTACTTAGAAGCATATGGAATAACGAGATTTTTAATACAGAAAGAGATTGGATTTGAAAATTTCTTAATTCAAAATTAGCATAATTATGGTATGATAGACACATATGAGTAACGTACAAACATTAAAAGGCTTTAGAGATTTTTTACCGCAAGAAAAAAGAAAGCGGGATTTTGTTCGTGAGAAAGTAGTAGAAGTTTTTGAGCGCTTTGGCTTTGAACCTTTAGAAACTCCAACTTTAGAATATGCTTCCCTACTGTTAGGAAAATACGGTGATGAAGCAGACAAATTAGTCTATACGTTTGAAGATAATGGTGGAAGAAAAGTCGGACTTAGATATGACCAAACTGTTCCAACTGCACGAGTTTTAGCACAGTATGTAAATGAATTACCAAGATATTTTAGAAGATACCAAATCCAAAACGTGTTTAGAGCAGATAAGCCACAAAAAGGCAGATATCGAGAATTTACACAATGTGACATTGATATTTTTGGTTCTATCTCCCCTATTGCAGATGCAGAAATTCTTGCATGCACCTATTTTAGTTATAAAAATGTTGGATTTTCAGAAGTAATTTTAAAAATTAACGATAGACAAACATTATTTAAAACCTTTGAAAAATTTGCAAAAGAAAGTGTTTCTGTTTTTTCTATTATTCAATCAATTGATAAGTTAGATAAACAATCAGTTGAAGAAGTAATTGCAGAACTTGTTAATAAAGGTTTATCCCAAACAGAAGCAGAAGAAGTTTTATTAAGTGTCCAAAATGCAAAACTATCAGAAAACTTACAGGAAATTATAAAACAAGCAATTGCATTAGGAGTTCCCGAAAGCGCTTTACAGTTTACTTCAAGTCTTGCAAGAGGCTTAGATTATTATACCGGCATGATTTTTGAAGTTATTATTCCTCAATATCCAGTTGGATCATGCGGTGGTGGCGGAAGATATGACAAATTGATTGAAGATTTGGGAGGTAAAGATGTTGCTGCTGTAGGAATTGCATTTGGATTTGACAGAATGGTTGAAGCAGCTGAAGCTCTAAATTTATACCCACAAGAAATTTATCAATCTGCAAAAGTATTTGTAACAATATTTAATAAAGATTTACAAGAAAAATCAGAAAAAATTGCTGCATTTTTAAGATCAAGAAATATTAATACAGAGATTTTTGTTGGTGAAGTTACTGAAAAAAATCAATTAGATAAACAATTAAAATATGCAGATGCTAAAAAAATTCCATATGTAGTTATTATCGGACCAGAAGAAGCAGAAAAAAATATAGTAACTCTTAAAAATTTATCTTCAAGAACACAACAGAGTATATCTGTTGACAAACTTCCGGATTTGCTCAACACTAAGTAATATACCCTTCCATGAGCATATCAAAAGCACATAAGGCTATTTGGGCCTTGATTATATCCAATATAATTTGGGGTGCCGCTTCCCCTATTTTTAAATGGTCTTTGCAAGGAACTCCACTTTTTACTTTGGCATTTTTGCGATTTTTAATTCCACTTATTCTTATTTTTATTTTTACTAAGAAAAAAGATTTAGCAATAAAAGAAAAAGATTTTATGAAGATTTTTATGCTCTCTTTTTTAGGGCTCTCCATTAACATAGCTTTTTCCTTTATTGGCCTTACCCAAACAGCAAGTATAAATGCACCAATTATTGGAAGCAGTGGACCTATTTTTATTATGCTTGGGTCATTTTTGTATCTAAACGAGCATCCTAAAAAAAAGGTTATTTTAGGTAATATGATAGGATTTTTAGGAATATTGCTTATTATCTTACAACCTCTTTTTCAACATACCCCAAATATGGCAATATTAGGAAATTTCTTCTTAATACTTGCTACTCTTGGCACAGTTGGAAATACAATTATTTCGAGAAAAGTATTACAAGAATATAAACCTATTACCATAACATTTTGGGCGTTTCTTATAGCAACAATCACTTTTTTACCGCCATTTGCACAAGAACTCTTAACCAAAGGATTTTTGCCCCATGCAAATCTTCATGCAGCAGTTGGCATTATTTTTGGGGCATTCTTAAGTTCATGGATAGCATATTACCTGTTTTTTTACTCACTTAAATATTTGCTTGCCTCAGAAATTGGTATTTTTCAATATATTGACCCTGTTGTAACAATACTTATTGCCATGCCCCTTTTGCGAGAAGTACCAGATGCAACCTTCCTTATAGGGTCATTTTTGATCTTTTTTGGCATATATATAGCCGAAGGACGTATTCACTACCACCCATTGCATAAGTTTTTCTCCAAAAAAGCATAACACTACAGGTTGATAGAAAATTTCTTTTGTGTTAATATCGCTTTCATGGTTGCAGCACAAGAAACAGGCATAAAAGCAGCAATTACATCCTCTGCACATCTAACACCACGAAGATCTGGTGAAACAGTACCTGAATACATGACACGGGCATTCGAGATACATCCTTTTACACCAGATGTCTCATCTGAGCAAACGGCTAGAGATGCTCTTTTGGCAGCTTATATTGCTCTAGCAGAACCTATTCAAGCATTAGGCACTATTTTCTCTCCAAGAGCAACTGAAGAAACAAGAAGAAGAGTTGCAAGCCTTTTTGATCCTGAATCCATAGCTCAGATGCAAGCAGTTGCACAAGAAACGCCTCCCGCAACTCCACTGCAGATAGCAATTCGACGTGCAAGAATAGCCCAAGTATTAGAACCAGTTCAGTTACAGCACGAAGTGGGAATAGCCACAACAAATTCCCTTTTTGAGGCAAGAAGACAAATGCTTGATTTAAATAGAAGAAAGATAGAAGAAGCTGCTGTAGAAGCTATTGATCAAAGGGCTACTTCACTAGCCAGCAGAGATTTCAAATACCAAGTACTAGGACGCATCTTCGGTAAAAAATATAGAGAAAAAAGACTTACAGAACTAAGGAAACGCTTTTATGCAGTAAAACCGGTCCATACTCCCCTAGAGCAAGCTGCGATAGCCTTAGAAAGAGATGCAATAGATGTACAAAAAGCAGGAAGAATGCTTGAGCTTGCAAATATGGCAGACTTTCTGTTAGCCGTGCTCAAGCAATTAGGGATCTCTCCAGAGGTTGCATTTCAAAGTCTCATGATGGCAGTGGAAGGATACTATCTCGAGGATGCCCAAATCTAAGATTAACGCTTTATTGTAATTTTAGGGCAATTTTGATATACTAGACATATCTATGAAGGCAAATATTCACCCAACATACTATACTGACGCTAAAGTTATCTGCGCATGCGGAAATACCTTTACCACAGGCTCAACAAAGCAAACAATCCATGTAGAATTGTGCAGTAATTGCCATCCATTCTATACTGGAGCTCAAAAGTTTGTTGACACAGCATCTCTTATTCAAAAATTCCAACAAAAACAACAAAAAGCAGCCCAAATTAAGGTTACTCAGGTTAAAAAACAAGAAGAAAGAAAAGCAAAAGAAAATTCTCCAAAAAGCCTCGCAGAAATGCTTGCAGCGCTCAAGTAGCCACCTTTATTTTATCCTGAACTTGATTCAGGATCCTATCCTTTCTACAATGAGATAAGGATTTTAAATCAAGCCCAGAATACATATGGAAGACTATAGATTGGTTCAAATTGAGCAACTAGACCGTAAAATAGCCGAAACCAAGGCTCTCTTGGATGATCCTGCTATGGCAGAAATGGTAGCAGAAGAATTAAAGAGATTGGAAGAAGAAAAAGCCCAGATTGAAGAAAGTTTGCAAGGCCAAGAAGACGAAGGAGATTCTTTAGATGAGCGTAATGTTATTTTAGAAGTTAAAGGAGCAGCAGGCGGCGAAGAAGCAAAGCTTTGGGGCGATGAACTCTTACGTATGTACAGTCGTTTTGCTCAACTTAGAGGATTTAAAGCAGAAATGGTAGACGAAAACGTACTTAAAATAACAGGTCATAATGCTTTTGGTATGTTTAAATACGAAGCAGGCGTTCATAGAGTCCAAAGAATTCCAGAAACAGAAAAACGAGGCCGCGTACATACTTCAACAGCCACCATTTCTATTTTGCCAGAACTAGAAGATATTGATTTACACATTAATCCAGAAGATATAGAATTTGAAGCTTTTCGATCAGGTGGACATGGCGGACAAAATGTTAACAAGGTTTCAACAGCAGTACGACTTAAACATAAACCAACCGGCATTGTTGTTAGTTGCCAAACAGAACGTTTTCAAGGACAAAATCGAGAAATTGCTATGGAAATGCTTAGAGCAAAGTTATGGGAAATGGAAATAGAAAAACGCAATGAAGAAATTGGCTCTCTTAAATCTACTCAAGTTGGACGAGGAATGCGTTCTGAAAAGATAAGAACATATAATTTTCCGCAAGACAGACTAACAGATCATAGAATTAATGAATCTTGGCATAATTTACCAAAAATTATGGACGGAGAAATTGATAACGTAATTAACGATACAAAAGAAAATTTAGAAAAACCTACAGAACAAGCATAAACTCTATCTCATCAGAAATTGGTATACCATTCTCCCCTATCTCCGGAATTTCTGGTTTAAAAACTCGTGCTTTTTTTATTGAATCTTTATATATTGCTGTCTGAGAAAATCCTCTTTTTTTATAAAATTCCTGTGCTTTTATATTATCATTTGTTGTAACAACAATTATTTGTAAACATGTTAGTTTTTTTGCTTCTTCTCGTACTTTTTCTAAAAGTGCAGTTCCAATTCCCTTTCCGGGTAATAGACTATTCAGAGAAACAATAAGAATATTTTTATTCTCAACACAATACGTTAGTAATCCGACAGGTCTATTATTTTCTTCTGCAATAAACCCTAATAAATTATCTGCATTATATTGTTTATTTTTAATAATTATTATTTCAGATCCCCAAAAATTTCGTAATACTGCAGTTATAAATGAGGTATCTTCTTTTGTTATTCTTCTAATTTCCATTATGCTAAATATTTTTTATCTTTTTCTCTTAGTTCATCTAATTTCTCTAATTCGTCTGATTTTAATGTTTTTGCAATTTGTCTTCCACCCGCAATATGTGGCAGAACGACATAATCAACTCCCATCTTATAGAAAAACTTTGCTTCTTCTGCATCGTATGCTACAACAATTATTTTTGCTTTATGATTTTTAAGTCTGATTGATTTAATAATTAGTATGTTATCTTCGATATCTGTTAGTGTCGAAATAATAATTTTTGCTTTTTCAATATTTGCTTTTTCCTGAATATCAGAATCAACAATATCTCCAAATATGCTTGGAATATTCTTATCTTGTAATCTTTTAATTACATCTGGGTCAAAATCAATAACTACAACCTGAGTATCTAAACTTTCAACAGTGTTAAGAATTGTTTCTCCCATTCTTCTTGCACCAATTAATACAATATGATTTTGATAAGTAATTTCTGGGTTTATCGGTTCTTCTTTTCCTTTTTTCCATTCAAAAATGTCTAGATATTTATCAAATATTTTATATAATTTACTGCTGTGCATAATAAAATATGTAGAAAAAATAAACGTAATTATTCCCACAATTGTTATTAGTGTTACGGTATCTGAGGGAATTCTCCCCATCTTATTAGCTAATACAATAATTATTAATGAAAACTCAGAGATTTGTGCCGTACTTATACCAGCCATAAATGATGTTCTTTTTCTATGTTTCATTATTCCCATAATTGTCATCATAATGATTGGTTTACTAACTAAAACAAATACAGATAAAATAATTGCAGGAATAATAACCTTTTCAATATTCCCAATACCTAATTGGCTGCCTAAAAATACAAAAAATAATGTCACAAAAAAATCTCTTAATGGTCTTACCTTTGCAACTATAGAAAAATTTTCTGCCGCATTAGCCAGTGCAAGGCCTGCCAAAAATCCGCCAATTTCTATAGAAAAACCTATGATAGGCATACTGACAATTGCAGATAAACCAAAAACCCATGCAAGGCTAAATAAGAATAACGATTCTTCAGATCTGGCAATATGATGCAGCAGTTTTGGCAAAAGTGTCTTGCTTAAGTAAACAATAAGTGCAAATAAAACAATCCCTTTAAGAAAAACTACTAATACTGAAAGTAACGTGAATCCTATGTTTATTTCGGGTTTTAATCCTGCAATAAACATAAGAAAAAATATGGCAAATAGATCTTGAACGAGTAGAAATCCAACTGAAATTTTTCCGTATAAACTATGCAGATCTTTTTTATCTGCCAAAAGCTTTACAACAATAATTGTGCTGGAAAACGTTAATGCAACTCCAATATACAAACTTACAATTACAGAAAAGCCTAATAATAATGAAACCAAAAAGCTAACAAGTACTGTTGTCATAATTTGTAATAAAGCACTTACAACGGCAATTTTCCCTATAGATTTTAATTCAGCTAAATTAAATTCAAGACCTAATAAAAAAAGCAGAAGTGTTATACCAAGTTCTGAAAAATTGCTTAACACAACTAAATTTTGATGAGAAGCTATGCCAAACGGAATAATTAGCATTCCAGTTAAAATATATGCAAGCATGGGGGGCTGCTTAAAAAATCTAAAAATCATTGCCAAAATTGCTGCGGCACAGATAATAAGTGTAAGCTCAAAAAAGATACTTCCCATACAAAATTATTGTAGCAGGTGTTAGCTAAGAAATCACAATTTGACAAAATTCGTTATTCACTTTACTCTAAATATATATGCGAAAAATAATTTTTTATGTAATTTTAGCTATTGCCTCTACATTTTTTGTTACCCGAGCAATTGCACAAACAATGCCAAATAGAGATCAAGGCGTAAGGCCAGCTTTAAACTCTAATTCATCATCTGGAATACAAATGCCACCTCCATCAGGAATACAACGATCAGGTCCGAATGCAATATCCGGATTTCAAGAAAAGCCAGCAGCAAATGCATCTGAATTCATGGGTAAACCTGAAGGAGCTGGACAACCAGGCAGTGCATCGGGAAACCTGCAACAGAAATGTAAGACTGTTGAAAAAGTTATAACAGAGCAAGCTCAAAAAGGAAGCTCAATGCTTGTACAAATATATCAACAACTAACTGCTATTTTTACTGGAGTACAAACATATTATTCACAAAAATTGGTTCCAAATGGTGTTTCTTTGCAAAATTATTCAATACTTGTTTCAACGGTTCAGGCATCACAAAGTGCAGCATTAACAAGTATACAAGCAGCGCAACAAGATGCCAAAAATTTTTCATGTTCTGGAAACCAACCTGGACAACAAATTTCAAAATTTAGAAGTGATATGCAAACTGCACTAAAAGCAATAATAAGCTATAGAGACGCAATAAAAAATTTTGTAGAAGCAGTAAAAACAGCAGCTCAAAATGTAACAGAAACAACAAATACCGCGTCTAATTCAGCGCAACAATAATATGAATAATCAAATGCAAAATCAGTTTAATCAACAAGGCTCTCAACAAAATAGCCTTCAATTTGGCATTATTGTTTTTGGAACTATTTTACTCATTGCTATTCCTTTATATTCACTTATGTTGGGACGAATGATTACACCACCAAAACGTTCTCTTACCCAAAAAGCACTATTAACACCTCTTACTTCCCCTACTCCTATTCCGACTCTTGCTCCAATGGCAATTGTTCATAAAGAAGATATAAATGCAGCACTTAAATTAATTGACGGAACAAATACTGCAGACGTAGAAAAACAACTTGACCAATTAAACACCTCAGCTTCTAGCTTTGCACAATAATTTTTGGTTTATTAAATATCTTATTAATTAACAATTGGGTAATTATTGAAATCGATATAACACTTAAAAAAAAGGTTATCCAATTAAAGTGTATCAATATAAAAGTTCCTGAAATTAAATACAAAAAAATATAATGAATAAAATATAATGAGTATGAATATTTACTTAAAAAATTAAATAAATTATTTATTGGGAAAAAATCAAAAATTCCTTTTTGCGCAAGAAAATAAAGCAACGAAATTGATGCTATTCCAAATGATAAAAAATATATAGTTGGTGGGTACTTATTATCAAAAAAAGAAAGAGAATGGTGCCTAGTAAATTCAATATAGTAAAAAAAAGAAAATAGACAAAGAGAAATTATTATTGATGCAAAATAAAATATATTTTTCATTTTATATTTAACAAGAAAAAAAGTAAATAATAAAACAACAGACCATGGTAACCACATAATATATTTATAGTTTATTGGCAATTGTACAAACACAAATAATATTGAAGAAAGTAATGAAATTGTAGAAAATAACCAAAAAATTATTTTATTTTTTACATAGGTATATCCAATAAAGGGAATTAACAATGCAAAGTAAAGAAATAAAAGTACTAACCAATTAATATCTATTCCTCCAATTAAAAAAACAGATTGAAAAAAATATTTTGGAGTAAGAATGTTAGGCTGACGGATAAGAATTGCTCCAAAAAAGAAAATCATAAAAATATAGTATGGCTTTACTAAACGAACAAATCTCTTTTTAAAATATGCAAAAAAAGTTTTTTTTGAATAAAATTGCAATTTGTTAAAAAATAAATATGCAGAGCAAAAAATAAACAATGGGACTGCAAATTGACTGTAATTCCATAGATTATATATTAGTGGTGAGTCAGAAAGAAAATAAACAGTGGTATGAATGAGAATCATTGCAAACATTGCAAGACCACGAAGATGATCTACTTCTATTAATCTTTCTTGCTTATTCATGCATTTCCCAATCCTTGACTCCTAAACTTTTCAATGTTTCTTTTGCTTTTTCCTTACTATTAAACATAGATGCTAATTCATTTTGTACTTCCCAAACCTCATAAGGAAAAATAATCCATTTAGCTGTACTTTCAATCCAAAAATTAGGTATAAAAATTGCATGTGGCTTTATATATGGCGCAACTGTTATTACTTTTTTGGCACCAAGAGATTCTAAATACGGCACAGCCTTTTTAAAGGTTTTTCCAGTATCTGCAACATCATCTATTAATATTATTGTTTTCCCTTTTATATCTTTTGTTAATTCTTGTGTGATAACGGGCTCTTTTTCTTGTTTTGTTCCAATGTATGAGGTAATAGAAATATTAGACATAGGAAGAGATAAAAAATCAGATAATAACCTTCCCATTACTACTCCTCCCCGGGAAATTGAAACAATTTCATCTATTTCAGTATTCTTAATTTTTTTAGATAATGCAACGCAATCTGTATATAATTTTTCCCAAGAAATTTTAATAAATTCCATATTAGAATTCCCCAATAAAACTAATTTCTGTTTCTAATACTAACCCTAATTTTTCTTTAATAGTTTGCTGAATTTTTTCAATAAGATTTTTAACATCACTCGCAGTTGCATTCCCTGTATTAACAATAAAATTTGAATGCTTCTTAGAAACTTCTGCTCCTCCAATTTTAAAACCAGACATACCTACTTGCTGAATAAGTCTGCCAGCACCATATCCTTCTAATTTTTTAAATATAGAACCAGCAGATGTTTTTACTGCGTTTTCGGGATGCTTTTCACCTCTCCATTTTAAGTTTTCATCAATGCGTTTTTGAATTTCTTGTGGATTATCTGACTTTAAAATAAATGTCGCATCTAAAACAATCTCATGCGTTTCATGGAGAATACTCCAATCATAATTAAAATGAAAATAATCAGCATCTACTTCTTTTACCTCTCCATGGATAGTCATAATATGTGCATTTTTAACAATAGATCCAATGTACTCTGTATATGTCCTGTCAGCAGACAAAAAATGTAAATTTTGCCATAATGCTCCACCAACTGTTGAAGGAATTCCAGCATAATGTTCTAAGCCAGATAATCCAAGTTTTTGAGTTTGTAAGATAATATCAGAAATTAATGCTCCGCCTTCTGCTGTTAATAAAGTATTATGAATAGAGACGTTTTTTGCTTCATTTTTTATGACCATTCCTCTAAATCCTTTATCTCCAATTAATATATTTGCTCCTGCACCTAAAATAAAAACTGGTAACTTATTTGCTCTAGCATATAATATTGCTTCTATTACAGCATCTTTTGAAGTAGCTTTTACAAAAAAATCAGCAGGACCTCCAATACCAAAGGTTGTATATTGTGCAAGTGGAATAGATTGTAAAATTTGCATCATTGATTTGGAGCTGTTGTGAGCGTTGCTTTCAAATCTATTGTATCTGAATTTCTCCAAATACTCAATGTTATACTGTCTCCGACTTTTTTATTAGAGATTATTGCTGCGAGGGAATTTTTTTGTTTATCTAATGTTGTTCCATTTACTTTTGTAATAATATCACCTACTTGCACCCCGTTCCTCTTTCTTCATCATTAATAACTGTGGAGTTCAAAAATACAAGATTATTATGAATAAAAATGTCAGATCTTTATAAAGGCTATTTTAAGAGTTGTTTAATTCCCGCTTCAACTTGTAAGTCTTCAAGAGGATTGTTTGGATCAAGAGCAACTTTTACATCTGGAGTCAATCCTTTTCCATTTACCCATGTTCCCTTAGGAGTAAGCCATTTTGCAATTGTTACATGAAGTCCTGCTCCAGCCCCTAAATCTAATGCCTGCTGAACTGTTCCCTTACCGTAGGACTGATCTCCAACTAATGTTGCTCTATTATAGTCACGCAGTGCACCAGCAACAATTTCTGATGCAGATGCAGACCCACCGTTTATAAGTACAACTAACGGAATATTTAATAATTGACCGTCTCTTGTAACTGCTAATGATGTTGTTTGTTCATTCCCTGCATCTTCTGTTACGACAGTCTTTCCTTGAGGTAAAAATTCTCCTGCTATAAAGGTAGCATCGGTTAAATAGCCACCAGGATTATTTCGCAAATCTAAAATCATTCCCTTTACATCTGGTTGTTGTTTAAGCTCTCCAGCCAATTGATTAATAAGTGCTGTCCAATCTTGGTTTGTATTATCTCCAAATTGACTTAACTGTACATACATAATTTTTTGACTACCATATTGTTGTTTAAATTGATCACTTAAGTTATCTATATCTTTAACTTGCTTAATCCACCCTAAAACACTTTTTACAGTAATTGTGTCTCGTGTAATAGAGATACTTGCTGTTTCTGTACTTCCTTTATGGATAATGCCAAGTACTACTTGTGTTCCTTTTGGACCCCTAATTTTATCCACTGCTTGCTGTAAAGACCATCCGGAAGTTGAGACATCTCCAACTTTTACAATTTCATCTCCAGGTCTTACTCCCGCTTTTTGAGCCGGACTACCATCTAATGGAGCTATAACAACAATTTGCTTATCTTTAAGACCTAATTCTGCACCTATACCTTCAAATTTTCCTGCTAATTGTTGTTGAAAATCATTATTTTGTACTGGAGGCAAATACATAGTAAATGGGTCTCCAATGCTTTGAACCATTCCGGTAATTGCCCCATTAAGCATTTTTTGAGGATCCAAAACTTTTTTGTTGTAATAAAGTGTATCTAATTTATTCCAGACATCCCAAAACTGGGCCATATCAACTGTACCAAGAAAACTTGGTGGTTCGTTATTAACAATAGAAATTTGAGGTTTGTAGTTTTTCCAATCAAAAGAAACTTTTTGTGTTCCAACAAAAAATCCGAGTGAAAAAGCTATTCCAATAATGAGCAGTAATTGTAGCTTATTGGTTCGCATACGATTGTTTTATTATAAAGAAAGACAATTACTTTTGTCTACCAGGGGTTTTATTATTCTTTGGAAACGAATGGTAATAATGCTAAGTGGCGAGCATACTTTACAGCCAATGTAAATTGTTTTTGGTGTTTTGCGCAAATTCCTGTTCTACTTCTTCCCATAATCTTGCCTCGTTCTGTTAAGAAACGTTGTAACATTTCTACATCAGAAAACCATGGTGTCTTATTTTCTTCACAGAAAGGACACTTTTTTGGTGTCATTGCTACTTTTCGTCTTGGTTTCATTATTTTTTTTGCCATATATTTTTATTAGAAAGGAATATCATCTGGTGATACGTCCTCTACTACCTCTTCTTGTTTTTTTGCTGGTTTTGCAGCTTTTGGAGCTTCTGTTGGCACTGCTGCCTCTTCTTCTCCAGTTGCCTTTTTACCAGAAAGAACAATCATATCATCTGCAACGATTTCTGTTGTAGACTTTTGTTGTCCGTCTTGAGTTGTATAACTTCGTGTTGCCAATCTTCCGTGGAAATAAACTTTTGATCCTTTGGAAAGCAATTGCGCACATAATTCTGCCAACTTATTCCAAACTACAACTCTATGAAATTCTGTTTCTTCTTTTTTTTCACCTGTATCTGTTGTCCAACTTCTATTTGTTGCCAAACCTAATGTACAAACTGCTGTTCCGGTTGGTGTATATCGCAATTCCGGATCTCGTGTTAAATTTCCAATTAATTGAACAGAATTTAAACTTCTTGCCATACCTTATTTTCTCACAACCAAATGTCGTAAAATTGTTTCGTTAAGTGATAGTTTCTTATCAAATTCTACTGGCATAGCTTCGCCTTCTATTTCAAAATCATAGTAAAAACCTGTTAATTCTCTCTTGATTTTGTATTTAAGAGCTTTACTTCCCAATTCTTTTTCACTTTTAATCTTCATACCTTTAAGTAAGTCTTTAACAGCATCAACAGCCTTTTTTCGGGCTGCTTCTGCAACTGGTCTTACTATTAATACAATTTCGTATGTTCTCATTAGTCTCTGTATTTTACCATGAAAAAACGCTTACTGGCAAGTAGGAGCTCAAAAAGCATATACATCATAAGTAATTTTTACTCTAGGATAGAGTAGGATTTCTTTCTTGTATAAAGAGAACCAAAGTCAAATTAGTAAGCGCATGTATAGGTAACTTTATTAAATGACTAGATCTATTCATAGACTATTGAAATTTACTCTGGGATAAAGTATAATTCTCTTTTGATTTATGCAGCAGCTTTCCTTCAGTACTCATCGTGAACACGATTTACAACGAGCCACTCCAAAAGTTGAATCTGGCATGCTTTCTTCACAAGAATTACCAAATAAAATTGCTCCTTTTCAAATTGAGGGTTTATTCAGACTAAGCCAATTAGATCGAGGCAATATTTCTTTAGCAGAGTTACTTGAACAATCCAGACTACCTCAACATAGACTTATTGCTCAATTAAGTAAATCTGTTACTATGCCAGAACATATTCCTCAACTTCTACAAATGGATCAACGCATTTTGCAAGGGGCATTGCTTATTCGGGCACTAGATAAAGGTATGCAAATAGAAGATGGCGCACAAAATCTTTCTCTAAGGCAAAAATTTGCTCTTTTTGTACAAATAAATAATGACGAGTCAAGAAACACCCATGGCCAATATGATTGGTATCCTGCCGGGGTAAGTTCTGATTTATACCTTGACTCTGCATTAGAAGTAAGGAAAATGAATAGTCGATATCAACGGTTTACCCAATATGTTGACGCTCTTTGGCAAGTTTTTCAATCCAGACCCAATATTCTTGTTTTTAAAAACAGAGGGCATGGATTTGCTGAGCAATTGTCCCCAACAGTTGGAACATTTACCGAATATGATTTTTGGGTTATGCAACAAATACAAAAGGGTATTACTACAAGAGGCGTAAATTTAACACAACTTGCATTAGAAGCTCCAGATGAATTTAGAATGGTATATAGAGGAAGATTTTCTGGATTTAGAACAATTGAGCCAAGAAGCAATGAAGATTTAGAACTTGCCTTTGAAGCCTCTTACAGAAAATTACATGATGAATTTGGAATGTTTGCTGACGGAATGAAACAATCACGAGAAGCAGCGCTTATTTCTCAAATTGGAAGCTATTTGTATAGAAGGCCCGACAAAACAGTAACACTAACCCGAAGTGTGGAAACAATTGCGTTAGAATGTGGAGTAACTGTTCAAGCAATATATCTTCATTTAGATACAATAAAGGCAAATTTAAAAAGAGGAGAACGATTTGTTCCACCTGTTACTATTGAACATAGAACAATAGCTATTGCAGAAATGATTGAAGATGCAATACAACAATTAGATAGACCGGGACACATATTTAGATATGGTCATTATGGGCCAACAGAAATAAGTAGTTATATCACCCAACAATTAGCTCAAGTTGAAGCAACCCATTCTCTGTTTGGTCAAACTATTAGCATTGCAACAGTTTCCAGAATAATTACGGATTATATGGCAGCAGCCAATCCAATCCGAGCTCAATTTCCAAATGTTGGTGACTTAATTCCAGAAGTAAGATATGCTGCTGATTTACAAGAAAGAGCAAATATTGTTGCAGAAGATTTAGCAGCAGAATTGCAAAGAAGAAATTTTGCTTTAACAGCAATGTGGAAAGATAGATTACTGCATACAGGAAAAAGTGATTTTGAAGCAGCTTCTTTAATAAACGACCTTGTTAGAGCACTTGGTCTTTCTAAAGGAGAAGAAACTCATTTAATGAGCAATGCAAGAAGAGATTTGCGAGCTGGATTAGAACTTTTGCCAGCTATGCCCCAATCTTAAACTCAACAACATCTCCGTCTTGCATAATATAGTCTCTTCCCTCTTGTCTTGCTTTTCCGTTTTCCCGAGCGCCCTTCCATCCATTAAGAGCAACAAAGTCATTGTACCCAACAATTTCTGCTTTAATAAACTTTTTAATAAAATCTGTGTGAATCTCCCCTGCAGCCAATTGGGCAGTTGAATCTTTTTTAATTGTCCAAGCTCGTACTTCTTTTTCTCCGCAGGTTAAGAAAGAAATTAATCCCAAATTTGCATATGCTTTTTGAATAAGTCTTTCTAATCCAGACGTTGTTAATCCCAAATCTGCCAAATATTGTTTTTGCTCATCTTCTGATAATTCGGATAATTCAGATTCAATTTTTGCGCAAATAACAACACATTTTTCTTTTTCTACTCCCAAAAGTCCTGCATATTCACCCGCAATTTTTTCTATAGATTGTGGATTGTAATCTGTTTCTGCAACATTTAAGACAATAATTTCTTGTTTGCTGGACAAAAGCCATAAATCTTTTATTGCTTCTTTTTCTTCTTCTGTTAATACTACTGTTCTAGCAGGTTTTCCATTATTTAGTGCTGCCATAAATTTTTCTGCTGCAGATTTTTTAAGAGGTTCTATTTTTCTGTTTTCCAAAACTTTTTGCAGAGTTTGAATGTCTGACAACATTAATTCTGTTTCTATTGTTTCGTAATCACTTTTTGGATCAACAGCTCCCTCTTTTATAATATTTTCATCTGCAAATGCTCTCACAACATGTGCGATTGCACTTACTTCTCTTATGTGCGAAAGAAACTTATTACCAAGCCCTGCTCCCTCACTTGCTCCTTTTACCAAACCCGCGATATCGACAAATTCTACTGTTGCCGCTTTTATTGGAGGCAAAGAATCCATTTTTTCTTCTTGTTTAGTAATTTCTGCCAGTTTTGTAAGTCTGCCATCTGGAACTGGAACAATGCCAACATTTGGTTCTATTGTTGCAAATGGATAATTTGCAGCCAAAGCCTGCTGCTTTTTTAGTAGTGCATTAAACAATGTAGATTTCCCGACATTTGGTAAACCAACAATTCCAACAGATAAGTTCATGAAGCTAATTATAGCAGACTTTTCAATCTAAAAGAAACCTAAATCCCTTCATTTGACATGATAAAAAAAAACGCACATACTACAAATACCCTTCTATGACGAATAAAATTTTTCTCCCTTTATCTTCTATTGTTATAATTAATAAGAAAAATAATGAAACAATTTTTTAAAATTATTGGCATTATTGTTGCTGTTATTGTTTGTTTGGCAGTAATTATTTGCGTGGAAAGCCAATTTATGCCAGATAAACCACCGAGTGATTTTTTAATAACACATAATATTGTAGACCTTTCTCAAATAGACACTATTTCTAAATTCAGGAGTTGTGACGGTCATGAAACAATTCCAGCATGGTCTACTGAGCCCCACAGCAATACGCAACATTATTTTTATGGAAAACCAGATATTGGCGATGGTCAACTGGCAATTTATGCACCATTTGACGGATATGTTTTTGACGGAGGGAGAGAAGGAATTAGTATGTATCCATTGTCTACAAAATTTCCCTGGTGGATGATGAATCAATGGCATTTAAGCGTACTGCATTCTAAATTGCTTCCCCAGTTTGAAGGACCACCCCAAAAAGTTACTGCTGGGACACTCTTGGGGTACGCGGTAAAAGAAGACGCAAACCAAAAATTTGAAAGTATGGATGTTCGGGTTGGCGTTATTGCCTTGCCTCCACAGTGTATGGACGGCAATTGCGAACCATACAAAAAAATGGATTCTATTTTTAATTACATGAGCAATGCCGTGTTTGCACAATATCAAAAAGCTTTTCCGGGACTAACAAAGAGAAGTGACATGATTATTTCTAAAGACTTTAGGCTTGCTAACCAATGCGTTTTTAAAGACAACGGTCCTTTTTTTGACACACCGCAAAGCCAATTTATTACTGAACATGAATTCACCGGTGTAAGTATAAACGATTCTCAAGCAAAGTTAGACCGCATGAATGCTTTATTTCAAAATTAAGAAGAACTTATTTTTTTCATTATTATTTTTTGTTTCTCAAGAGCACGTGATATTCCACTTTCTCGCCTGCTAAGTACCTAACTATTCTGTCAATGTTTTTGTGTAATGTTTCTTCTGATTTTATAAAACCTAAATATCTATTAATTTCTTTTTGTCTTGAAGGAGGGAATTTTTTAAATGCTTCAAATGCTTTTTTATTTTTTTCTAACGCTTGTTTAAATTTTATAGGCATGGGAATTTCTCTGGAAGACCTATCAATTGCAATAGCAAATTCCACCATATCGCCAACTTTCAGTTTTGTGCCTTTAAGCATAATGCTATTTACATACAATCTCCATATTCCTTTGTATTTAACAAGTGTCTGAATAAAATCTTTTCCGTTTATAGTACCTTTAATTGGAATAGGTCCTTTGTTTTTACCAAACTCTTTAAAAAGTGCTAAAAGAATATTTTCCGGCAATAAAACGTATAAATTAACTCCAACTATTTCTATTTTTTCAGAAAAAGAAAGCATACCTATATTATACTCGCATTAATAAGAGGAACCTTGAGGCGTTTGTTGTTTGTATTGCTGCATCATTTTTTGTACATCTTGTTGATTTACTTCCCCACCTGTCGGAATAACCACAGTTGGAACTGCCATTTTTGATAAATCTTGAAATGATACATCTGTTGGTACTATAAATAAGCTATCTGCAACAACAGCAACTTTACAATCATTTTTATATTTTTCCAAACTTCCCATAACATCCGGCTGATTTTGTTCTCCAGTTGGTTGTTGAGCTCCTGTTACTGCTGGAGTAATTTGATTTTCTTTTAATTCCATTGTCATTCCTTGCTTTTTATCTACATCCCAAATATACATTTTTTTGTCCTTTACAATAACTGAGGAATTATTAAATTGCTGTTTTGAATCCGTACCCATTATGTCTGCTCTTACTGCACCTGCTTTTATATATGCAGTTGTTTTTCTTCCTTGTTCATCTGTGTAATTGCATTGTAAGCTAAGAGATTTTGCCAATGCGTCTTGAATAGAAGAAAATACATTTTTACTAGGCATTGCTGTTTCTTGCTTCGAGGCTGGTTTATTTTTAGATGCATACATAAAATATGCAACTATAATTAT
>DASVYQ010000160.1:0-23716 GCA_036392095.1 Patescibacteria group bacterium | reverse complement strand
TAATTCTTTTTCTTTTCCTGTCCAGATAACAGGAAAAATAAGTTCTTGATTTTGTTTTACTATTATTTCTTCCATATATTTCGTTTGATATACATTTCTTTAACAAATGTCTTAGTCTGGAAACATATTTTTCGCTTTTATGTTCGCTAGTTATTCTACTCAGCAATCTATTTGCAATCAGCTCAGAATAAAAGCTGCAAAAATATATTTCCTCACTTTTAACTATCCAACGGACCCTTCCATTGATAAATCAATTAATCGGTTTAGCTCAACAGCATATTCCAAAGGCAATTCTTTAACAATTGGTTCTATAAATCCATTTACCACCAAAGATGTTGCTTGTGCTTCTGTTAAACCACGAGACATTAAGTAAAATAATTGATCAACGCCAACTTTAGAAACCGATGCTTCATGTCCCAAAGTAACATCTTCTTCATTAACAATATTTGTAGGATACGTGTCAGATCTAGATAACTCATCAAGTAACAAAGCATCGCATCTGACAAAAGATTTTGCCCCCTTTGCGCCGTTTGCAATTCTAACCATCCCTCTATAGCTACATCTTCCACCATGTGTACTAACAGATTTTGACGTAATGGTACTTGTTGTATATGGAGCTAAATGGATAGCTTTTCCACCGGTATCTTGATGCTGATCTTTTCCTGCAAAAGCCAAAGATAATACTTCACCCTTTGCGCCTTTTCCAACTAAATAGACAGATGGATATTTCATGGTAACTTTACTTCCTAAATTTCCATCAATCCATTCGCCAATTCCTTCTTCCTCAACGCGCATTCTTTTGGTAACCAAGTTGTATACATTACTGGACCAGTTTTGAATTGTCGAATATCTTACTCTGGCGCCTTTTTTAACAATAATTTCTACAACTGCGGAATGCAGAGAATCGGTTGTATAAATTGGTGCTGTACAGCCTTCAACATAGTGAACATAACTTCCTTCATCGGCAATAATTAATGTTCTTTCAAATTGGCCCATATTGGCGGCATTAATTCTAAAATATGCTTGCAAAGGAATTTCTACATGAACGCCTTTTGGAACATACACAAAACTTCCACCAGACCAAACAGCAGAATTTAATGCTGCGAATTTATTATCATGTGGGGGAATTATGGTGCCAAAATATTGTCTAACTAAATCCGGATATTTTTGCACTGCTGTGTCTGTATCGACAAAAATAACGCCTTGTTTTTCCCATTGTTTTTTTAAATTATGATATACAACTTCACTGTCATATTGGGCGCCAACTCCAGCTAAAAACTTTCTCTCGGCTTGTGGAATTCCTATCCTATCATAGGTTGTTTTAATCTCTTCGGGTACTTTATCCCATGTATGGAATTTTTTTTCTGTTGGGCTAATGTAGTAATACATATTGTCAAAATCTAAGCCGGATAAATTTGCACCCCAGGTGGGAAGTGGTTTTTCATAAAAAAATCCCAATGCTTTTAATCTAAATTCTGTCATCCATTTTGGTTCATTTTTAAAATGAGAAATTGCCTCAACAACTTTTGGAGATAACCCCTTTGGAGTTTTAAACACTGGTTTTTCGGGCATATGAAAGCCGAATTTATAATTATCTTTAATAACTGGTTGTGTGTTGTTTGTCATAGCGTTTTTTTGCTCGGATATATGTTTTTTGCTTTTATGTGCGCTAGTTTTCTTTGTCCAGCAGCAATGCCTGTTAGCTTAGAATAAAAGACAAAAAAATATATAATCCTCGTTTATATTTTTTTAAATATATTTTTCGTATCCTGATTGTTCAATAAGTTGTGCAAGTTTGGCATTTCCTGATTTAACAATTTTCCCCTTTACCAAAACATGCACAAAATGCGGCTTTATGTATTTAAGAATTCTTTGGTAATGAGTAATTAAGATTAAGCCTAATTCATAATCTAAATCATTAATTTTATTTGCAATATATTTTAATGCATCTACATCTAAACCAGAATCCGGCTCATCTAAAATTGCAAATTCCGGTTTTAACATAGCAAGCTGTAAAATTTCTGCTTTCTTTTTTTCTCCACCTGAAAATCCTTCATTTAAAGATCGTTTGGTAATGTCATCTCTAAATGATAGTGTTTTTGCTTCATCTAGTAATTTATTTTTAAAAGCAATTGGAGAAATCTTTTTTTCTCCATCTTTTTTCTTTTCATTCATTGCCATTCTCAAAAAACTACTAAAGTTAACTCCCGCAATTTCAACAGGATATTGGAAGCCTAAAAAGAGCCCTTGTTTTGCTTTTTGATCAGGAGATAAATTGGTTATATCAACTCCGTTTAATGTAACTTTCCCTTGAGTAATAACATATCCAGGGTGTCCCATTAATGCAGCAGAGAGTGTTGATTTTCCGCCACCATTTGGACCCATAATTGCATGGATTTCTCCTTTTTTAACTGTTAAAGATACACCATTTAGAATCTGTTTTCCTTCAACAGTTTGTACATGTAAATCTTCTATTATTAATGCATTTTTCATAACTTTTCTTGTTACGGCATCAAATTTTTTCGCTTTTATGTTCGCTAGTTATTCTGTTATTAATCTTTCTGCAATCAGCTCAGAATAAAAGCAGCAAAAATTTATGCCTTCACCCTATGGGTATCTCGCCATTCTTTTTCTAATTCTTGATTGATTTCTTCTATCATCTCATCTAACTCTTCAGTTGTCATCGCATGAACACTAGCTCCTTGCTCTAGGGTATCTATTTCGTTTGCAAAACAACTGACACAATGCAGTCCATATTCTGCTAAAAGCTCAACTGCTCGCGGACAATCGCGAGCAATATCTCCTAATAAATCGTATTTGGACAAGACATACGGATTATCTGTTTTGTTTTCCATACAAGACACAAAAATCCCATTCATACGTTTGGGATTAGCCTAAGTTTACTTCCTATGGGTTTTCTTGTCAAATTTATTTTGATAAATTGCTTGACAGCAAAAAAGACCGGTGGTACAATCTTTTTGAAGTATGAAGTTAGCTAAAAACCTTGTCGTCCTTATTGTTACCCGTTAATGCGGGGTATGTTGACGTAAGGACAACAACCAAGACCCCGCCAAGAGGCGGGTTTTTTTGTAGCAAAAACCAAAAATATGGATAAAACAAAACAAAAAACATCAAAAATAACAGGAAGTCAGGCACTTTTGGAATCCTTAATACAAGAAGGAGTAGATATTATTTTTGGTTATCCTGGTGGAGCAATTATGCCTGTATATGATGCGTTATATGATTACAAAGATAAGTTGGAGCACATATTGGTGCGTCATGAGCAAGGAGCAGCACATGCAGCAGAAGGATATGCTCATATTACCGGAAAACCAGGAGTAGCCTTGGTTACCTCAGGACCTGGTGCAACAAATTTAGTCACAGGAATTGCCGATGCAATGTTAGACAGTGTACCAATGGTTTGTATTAGCGGACAGGTGGCACTTTCTTTACTTGGAACCGATGCATTTCAAGAAGTAGATGTTATTGGAATTACAACACCAATTACGAAATGGAATTACCAGATAACTCGTGCTTCAGAAATTCCAGAAGTTATTGCTAAAGCGTTTTATATTGCTAAAACAGGCAGACCAGGACCTGTTGTCATAGATATTACAAAAAACGCACAAATGGAATTAACAGATTACAAACCTGCAAAATTTAAAGGAATAGTTGGATATAAACCTACAGTAAAGCCAAACATGAAGCAAATAAAATTGGCAGCAGATTTGTTAAATAAAGCAAAAAAACCTTATATGCTTATTGGTCATGGCATATTAATTTCTCATGCAGAAGAAGCCGTTATAAAATTGGCAGAAAAATTAGATATGCCGGTTGCGAGTACACTTTTAGGACTATCTGCTGTTCCAACAGCACACAGACTGTATGCTGGAATGCTTGGTATGCATGGTAATTATGCTCCAAATGTTCTAACTCAAGAGGCAGACGTTATTTTGGCAGTTGGTATGCGTTTTGATGATAGAGTAACAGGAAGACTTTCTGATTATGCACGAGCAGCAAAGGTAATTCATATTGATATAGATCCAGCTGAATTAAACAAAAATGTAAAAACAGAAATTCCAATAGTTGCTAATGCAAAAGATGCATTAGAAGAATTACTAAAAACAGTTTCAAAACAAACACATATATCTTGGATTAAAAAATTTAGAGATTTAGATAAAATTGAAGAAGAAAAAATTAAGAAAAAAGAATTGCAATCAAGAAAAGATAAATCATTGCATATGGCGCAAGTTATTGACATGCTTTCTAAAAAGACAAAAGGTGAAGCAGTAATTGTATCAGATGTTGGTCAGCATCAAATGGTTTCTGCAAGAAATTATGCATATAAAAATGCTCATAGTTATATAACGTCTGGAGGTTTGGGAACAATGGGATTTGCACTTCCAGCAGCAATTGGGGCAAAAAAGGCAGCACCAAAAAAACAAGTTGTTGCAATAATTGGCGATGGATCATTCCAAATGAATATTCAGGAATTGGCAACAATAGCTCAAGAAAATTTGCCGGTTAAAATAATCGTTTTAAACAATAATTTTTTAGGAATGGTAAGGCAATGGCAAGAACTTTTTTATGATAATAGATATTCGTTTACCAATTTAAAAAACCCTGATTTTGTAGCTGTTGCAAAAGGATTTTTTTTGACGGCAGAAAAAGTTACAACAGAAGATGAATTGCCAAAAGCAATGGAGAGAATGCTCAAATCTGAAAAACCTTATTTATTAGAAGTAGTTGTAAATAAAGAAACAAATGTATTTCCAATGGTAGCAACTGGTGCAGCAGTGCATGAAATTAGATTAGAATAATTTTATGGAAAGAAAATATACAATTATTATTTTTGCAGAAAATAAACCAGGAGTTTTGTATAGAATTGCAGATTTATTTTTGCGAAGAAAAGTTAATATAGAAAGTTTGACTGTTTCAGAAACGCAAGAAATTGGTGTTTCCAGATTTACCATTGTTGTAAAACAGCACAAAACAATGGTTGAAAAAATAGTAAAACAGTTATACAGAATTATTGAAGTTGTTAAGGTATTTGAAAATCGAGATGATGATTTACTCTTTAAAGAAATTGCCTTTATTAAAGTTGCAGCAAAAAATCCAGAACAACGACGGGAAATTGAAGATTTAGTGTACTTGTTTAGAGCAAAAATTATTGCTGTTGGTAAAGACACATTAACTATAGAAAAAACAGGTTCTGAAGAAGAAATAAATTCCTTAGTTTCACTTCTTCGACCATTTAGTATCCATGAATTTGTCCGTTCTGGCCGAATTGCAGTTGTAAAAGATGAGACTAAATTTGAAGGGAAATATAATCCAGTTCCCAAGGGGCCAGCAGATGTTGTTGCAAGCATAGATGTTTCTGCAATTAAGAAGATTCAACTATTGGCAAACGAAGAAAAAGGAGTTATTTCTTTAGCTCAAGGAATTCCATCATTTAACACGCCAACCCATATTAGTAATGCCGCAAAAAAGGCAATTGATGAACATGTGGTAGACAAATATACATCAGGATATGGCATTGATCCATTACGAGAAGCAATTGTTAAAAAGCTAAAAAAAGACAACAAAATAGATGTAGAAAAATCTCAAGTTATTGTAACCCATGGTGGGATTGAAGCATTAATGGCTGTGTTTATGGCGCTTCTTAATCCAAGCGATGAAGTTATTGTGTTAACACCGGATTATGCATCTCACATAACCCAAACAAGAATTGCCAGACACGGGGGAGTTCCTGTTTTTGTTCCACTGCAAGAAACAGAAAAGGGTTGGGAATTAGATTCAAAAGAATTAGAAGGAAGAGTTAGTCAAAATACAAAAGCAATTCTGGTTTGCAATCCTTGCAATCCAACGGGAAAAGTCTATTCAATGGAAGAATTAAAAGCGATTGCTCAAATTGCCAACAAATATAATTTGTTTATTATTACCGATGAAATGTACGAATACTTTACGTTTAATAAACCACATATCTCAATTGGTAGTTTTCCAGAAGTGAAAGATAGGACAATTTCTATTTTTGGGCTTTCTAAAACATATGCGATGACTGGCTGGAGAATTGGCTATATTGTTGCCAGCAGGCCATTAATTACCCAAATTTTTAAAGTACATGACTCATTAGTAACCTGTCCGACAGCAGTTTCTCAATATGCAGCATTAGCAGCATTAACAGGAGATCAAACACCGGTAAAGCAGTTTAATGAATCTTTCATTAAAAAATCTAAAATAGTTATGGATGCTCTGTCAAAAACCAAAAAAGCATCTTGTGTAACTCCAGAAGGTGCATATTATGCATTTGTAAAACTTAATTTTCCTGTAGATGATTACGAATTTGCTGTTAGATTATTGCACGAAGGAAAAGTAGCAGTTGTTCCAGGAAGTGCCTTTGGAACAGGTGGAGAAAATCACGTAAGAATTTCTTTTGGCGGAGACGAAACGTTATTAAAAGAAGCAATGAAACGATTTGTTGATTTTATCGAAAAAAACTATTGAAGTAAGCTAATCGATACGCTATACTTACAAAACATATGGCAAAAATGAATTTTGGCGGCGTAATGGAAGATGTCGTAACACGAGAAGAATTTCCATTAGAAAAAGCACGCGAAACATTAAAAAATGAAACAATTGCGGTGATTGGATATGGAGTCCAAGGTCCGGCACAAGCATTAAATATGCGAGATAACGGATTTAACGTTATTGTTGGACAGAGAAAGGGCGGTGCATCTTATGAAAAAGCAAAACAAGACGGATGGGTTGAAGGCAAAACACTTTTTGATATAGAAGAAGCTGCAGAAAAAGGCACAATTATTTGCTATTTATTATCTGATGCTGCTCAAATTGCACAATGGCCAACAATTAAAAAGCACTTAACAAAAGGCAAAACATTATATTTTTCTCATGGATTTGGTATTACCTTTAAAGACAGAACAGGAATTATTCCTCCAGCAGATGTTGATGTAATTTTAGTTGCTCCAAAAGGATCAGGCAGAACAGTTAGAAAACACTTTACCGAAGGAAGAGGAATTAATTCATCTATTGCAGTTTTCCAGGATGCAACAGGAAAAGCACATGATAAAGTAAAAGCAATGGGGATTGGTGTTGGATCTGGCTATTTATTCCCTACAACATTTGAAAAAGAAGTATATTCAGATTTAACCGGAGAAAGAGGTGTGTTAATGGGAGCAATTGCCGGACTTATGGAAGCACAATACAATCTTTTACGAAAAAATGGTCATAGTCCATCTGAAGCATTTAACGAAACAGTTGAAGAAGCAACCCAAAGTTTAATCCCATTAATTGGAGAAAACGGTATGGATTGGATGTTTGCAAATTGCTCAACAACGGCACAACGAGGAGCACTTGATTGGAGACCAAAGTTTAAAAAAGCAGTAGAACCAGTATTTGAAGAATTATACAATTCTGTAAAAACAGGAAATGAAGCACAAATTAGTATTGATGCAAATAGTAAGCCAGATTACAGAGAAGGTCTAGAAAAAGAATTAAGCGAAATTAAAAACAGCGAAATGTGGCAGACAGGCAAAAAAGTTAGAGAATTGAGACCAGAAAATCAAAAATAACCAATCTGGACAAGCAAAGCAAACAAGTATATAATACTTATATGAACATGAAATTTACAGGCATTATCGGAATTATTATTACTCGCTAACGCGGGATAATTGGCCTGTCAACCAATACCCGCAAACAAGCGGGTTTTTTTGTAACTATGACACAAAAAATAACAGTACAAATGGTAGAAGAAGCACGAGAAAGATTGGGTAAGGTAGTGGCAAAAACACCACTGCAATTATCTAAGCGTTTGTCAGAAAAATATGGTGCAACCGTATATTTAAAGCGTGAGGATTTACAAGAAGTCAGGTCATTCAAAATTCGAGGTGCTTACAACAAAATGGCAACGCTAACTGATGATGAAAGAAAAAGAGGTGTTGTCTGTGCATCTGCTGGAAATCATGCGCAAGGAGTTGCATTAAGCTGTGCCTTACTTAAAATAAAAGGCGTAATTTTTATGCCAACACCAACTCCTCAACAAAAAATAGAACGGGTTAAAAACTTTGGAGGCAAATTTGTAGAAATTCAATTAATTGGAAATACATATGATGAAGCAAGTGCAGCTTCTAAAGAATATTGCCATGAAAAAGATATGGTATATGTGCATCCGTTTAATGATCCGTTAACTATTGCCGGACAAGGAACCGTTGCAAAAGAAATTTACGAAGACATAGACGGGAAATTAGATGTAGTTGTATCTGCAATTGGAGGAGGAGGTTTAATCTCGGGAGTATCTTCTTACCTAAAACAAAAATCACCACATGTCATTATTTTTGGTGCAGAACCAACAGGATCTCCATCTATGGTTAATGCGTTAAAAGACGGAGCGCCAGTAAAGGTTGAAAAAATAGATACATTTGTAGATGGTGCAGCAGTGCAAATGGTTGGTGATTTAACATTAGAAATTGTGAAAGAAAATGTTGCAGATGTTGTTTTAGTTCCAGAGGGTAAAATTTGTAAAACAATGGTAGATTTGTATCAAAATGAAGGAATTATTGCAGAACCAGCAGGAGCATTATCTGTTGCTGCATTAAAATATTTTGCAGATAAAATAAAAGGCAAAACAGTTGTTTGCATAATAAGTGGTGGAAACAATGACATTTTGCGATATCCTGAAATTATGGAAAGAAGTCTTGTATGGCAAGGGAGAAAACATTATTTTTTAATAGAATTTGCACAAAAACCAGGACAATTAAAAAAGTTTTTAAATGATGCAATGGGTCCAACAGATGACATTGTTCGATTTGAATACATGAAAAAAACCAACAGAGAAAAAGGTGCTGCTTTAGTTGGAATAGAACAAGCACACAAAAGAGATTTTGAGCCATTAGTTGCAAAAATGAAAGAAATAGGACTTAATTTTAAAGTGTTAAATCCAAATGATTTACTCTATCAATATTTGATATAATAAAAAAAATTTATGGGCTGTGCAGATGGAAATTGTCATTGCAAACAAGAATCAAAAAATTTTGTTTCAGAAAATCCTGGACGAGATGTTCAGCGTATTGGGACAGCACGATTTTTAGATCAAGACCCTACAAAAATTTATGATCCAGTTTGGGCAGTAACAGGAAGTTTAGGGGACAGCCAATGCTATTTGGGAGTAACAGAAAAAGTTAAAGTAATTCAACAAGCGCTCTCCGAAAAAGTAAATAAAGAAAATTTACCAATTAGACTTATTCCACCAGCGTTTACGATTGGTGTATCCGATGGCCAATTAAACGGCACTCCAGAAATGAGATTTTCTCTTATTGGTCGTGAAGTAACGCATGATAGTATTACCCTTCATTTAAGCGGCAGCAAAGTAAATGGTATTATCTCTGTTGTCGCTTGTGACAAACCACCGGTTGGAACTTTAGCTGCAATTTTGGAAGAAAATATTCCTGCTGTTATTTATTCAGATGGTTCAATCCATCCTGGCGTTGATCCAGAAACTCATGAAAAAATAGATATTGTTACCGGTTTTCAAGTTGCTGGAGATAATGATGAAGAAAAGAAAACAAGAATTGCCATGAATGCATGTTGTGGGCAGGGAAGTTGCGGCGGCATGTTTACGTATAACACCATGCAATCATTTATTGCTCTTATTGGTATGGAGCCAATTAATATGGTTTCTCCAGCATCTGATGACAAAAGACGTTTAACAGAGTTTCCTGAGCAGTTAATCAATTGTTTACTAACACAAACGAAAAAAGGCATTAAGGCAAGAGATATTGTTACTCCCAAATCTTTACGAAACGGATTATTGTTTGCAATTGCTATGGGAGGATCAACCAATGTAGCACTGCATAGTGTAGAAATTGCTAGAGCCGCAGGAATAGATTTATGGAAAGAGGTCATGACACAAAAAGAATTTAACGAATTTTCATTAAAAGTTCCTGTACTCGTAAATGGACGACCATTTGGTAAGTACTCTATGGTAGATATAGAAGAAAAAGGCGGATTGCCAGTTATTGTTAAGGAACTTCTTGATGCGGGTATTTTAGATGGAACTTGCCTTACTTGTACAGGTGAAACATTGGCTCAACAAGTAAAACGGCTTAACCCACCAGCACCAGATGGAGAAGTCATTTATTCGTTTGCTAAGCCTTTCAAAAAAACAGGCGGATTGCGACTTCTTAAAGGCAATTTAGCGCCACTTGGTGGAGCAATTATAAAAGTTGCTGGTGTTGAAACAGGAATTGTTGATGGGAAATTTATTGGTAAAGCTAAAACGTTTAATAGTGAAGAAGAATTAATTAATGCATTAGAAAAAACACCAGAAAATTTTACCAATTTGGAAATGGTTGTTATTAGATATTTAGGTCCAAAAGGAGCACCAGGCATGCCAGAATTATTAGATCCGACATCTCGTATTACAGCACTTTGTAGAGAAAATAATATAACTATTGCTTTAATGACAGATGGTAGATTTTCCGGCGGATCAGTTGGTCTTGTTATTGGTCATGTAGGTCCTGAAGCGTATTTAGGCGGTCCAATTGCATTAATAGAAGATGGTGACACTATTGTTGTTGATTTAAATAAAAATACTCTTGATTGCACAGAATTATCTGATGAAAAAATTCTTAAACAAAGAAAAGCTGTATGGGAAAAAGCAACAAAAGAAAATGGAGGAGTTCCTCCAGCGGCAGCAAAAGTTGATAATAGACTTCTTAAAAGAATGCGTGCTCTTGCCAGAAGTGCCCTTGAAGGTGCAGGAATGGTAGAGTAAAATAAAAATACATGAAATTAATCAATACAGATAATGCTCCAAAAGCAGCAGGACCATACTCAATGGCAGTAGAACACAATGGTTTTATTTTTTGCTCTGGTCAAGTTGGCATAAATCCACTAACAAATGAAATGGTTGAAGGACTTGAAAATCAAATTCATCAAACAATTAAAAATTTAGAAGCTGTTTTACAAGAAGCAGGATCAGACTTACAACATATACTTAAGACAACAATATTTGTTAGAGATATGAGTAAGTTTGCAACTGTTAATGAAATTTACGGAAGTTATTTTACAAATCATAAACCGGCACGGGCAACAATAGAAGTTTCCAATTTACCAAAAAATGCTTTGGTAGAAATCGAGGCGATAGCCACTAGTAAATGACCACACCAGTTTTATCTGCAAACAATATCACGATTAGAGTTGGAGAAAATTTTTTCTTTCATAAAACATCATGGCAATTATATAAAGGAGAACAATGGCTTATTTTGGGACAAAACGGTAGCGGCAAAACAACCTTTGCAAAAGCATTGGCAGGACTTTTGCCATTAAAGCAGGGAGAAATTATTTTACATACTGCAACAGATAAGCCGTATCAATATACACATTTGCATAAAGACAAAGTTATCTACATGTCTTTTGAAACGCAACAAAAATTTATAACTCGTGATAGTTTACGTCGTGATTATGAATCGTATATTGGTTTAGAGGCACCAGGAACACTTGTAAGCGATTATTTAGGTAAAGATTACAATACACATGTTTTTCAAGCAACCTTTGGTGTGCATGGTCTTCTAAATCGCGAGATAGATACATTATCAACCGGTGAAATGCGAAAAGTTTTTTTAGTTAAAGCATTATTGGGGAATCCGCAAATTTTAGTTTTAGATGAACCGTTTGACGGATTAGATTTTGCAACGAAAAAACAACTTTTAGATGTTGTAAATCAAATTATGGCAATGGGAACGCAAGTTCTTTTAATTACGCATAGAGCAGATGAAATTCCTCAAGAAATAACCAATATTATGCTTATTAAAAATTGCAAAATATTGGCAAGTGGAACAAAGCAGGAAATTATGCAGAAACATGAGAAATTATTTAAAGAAGCTGTAACAAAGCCATTAGGTGTTGTCGCAAAAGATACAACGCAGGAGAATAGGGAAGTATTAATCAGTATGAATGACGTGAATGTATTTTATGAGCAAAAACAAGCGCTTTCTCATATAACGTGGGAAGTTAAAAGTGGAGAAAATTGGGTTATTTTAGGACATAACGGAGCGGGAAAATCAACATTATTAAAATTACTTGTTGGTGAAGAATTGCAGCATTTTGCTAACAATATTATGCTTTTTGGCATAGAGCGGAAAAAACAGGCATTGTGGGATGTAAAAAAAGAAATTGGTATTGTTTCCACAGATTTGCAATTAGCTCATCAATATAATCTTTCTGCCTTTAGTGTTGTTTTATCCGGATTTTTTGATTCTATTGGTTTGTATAGTAAAGTCACTCCAACACAGAGAAAAAAAGCTGAAGAATTAATCCAAGAATTGCATTTAGAAAATTTGGCAGACAAAGATTATCAAGATCTTTCCTTTGGACAAAAACGATTACTTCTTATTGCAAGAGCTCTTATTAAAAATCCCAAAATCTTATTATTAGATGAACCTTGTCATGGATTAGACACAGAAAACAAAAAAAAGGTTTTACAATGTATTAATCAGATTGGTAAATCAGGAAAAACAACACTTCTTTTAATAACACACAATTTAGATGAAATCGTGGAGTCAATCACTCACGTTTTGGAATTGGAAAATGGAAAAATAATAAAGCAGGGAAGACTGAGTAGTTGATTTAGGCTTGACCTTTTTGTTGCATTCCCAAAAGCCACAATACAGCTTCTTTTTTGTATCGCCTGTCTCCTCGGGAATTAATTCTAATTGCTGGTAATTTTCCTCGTTTGCCCCATCGTTTTACTGTTAACACAGATACTCGCAAAAGTTGTGCAACTTCTTTTACTGTTAATAAATCTGGAAGGTTATTAATTGATAATTGGTTTTCTGTCATAGTGATATTTAATAAATCAATATATATTTTTTTGTGCATTAAAAGTACCAAACTATAACAAACTTGTCAAGAGGAATTTTCGTACTTTATTCATGTTTGATATTTTTTTAAAATAATACTTGACAACTTATTAGTATTTTTGCAATGCTAATAATATGAAGAAAACAAAAAGAAAAGTTGTTCATCATAGAAAAAAGGCACGAAGAGTCGCACACAGAAAAACTACTTTTTCCTCTTGGCTTAAAAAAATATTTGCCTAAACTAATATGAAAAAAAACAAAAGAAAAGTTGCAAGAAAAGTTTCTCGTAGATCAAATCAGCCAAAATGGTTTAAAAGATTATTGGCACTTTTTGCAGTTATTGTTTTAGTTGCAGGTTTTGGGGCAGTTTGTATTTATTTTGTTCATACCTCTTCTTCAGTTTTGGGCGCCCATATTGTAGCTACTCACTAATTTTTTAAACAACCCTCTTTTTGTTTTTTCCCTTATATACAAAATTAAGGTGCAAAGAGATTTCCTTGCACCTTAATTTGATTTGCTTTAAAGCACTTACTTAAGCTCGACGGTTGCGCCTGCTGCGGTAAGTTTTGCTTTTGCTTCTTCAGCTGTTTTCTTATTAACAGCAGTCAATACTTCTTTTGGAGCTGCATCTGCTAATGCTTTTGCTTCTGTAAGACCCAAAGTTGGGACTAATTCTCGAATTGCTTTAATAACACCGATTTTGTTTGCACCTGCATTTGCTAAGACAACATTGAATACTGTTTGTTCTTCTGCTGGTTCAGCTGCTGCTGCACCGGCTGCTGGAGCTGCTGCAACTGCCATAGCTGCTGCAGATACGCCAAATTTTTCTTCTAATGCTTTTACTAATTCTGCGAGCTCCAAAACAGACATTTCTTCGACTGCTTGTAAGATTTCATCTTTAGATAATTTTGCCATTATTTTTTCACCTCGCTTTCGTACACGTTATGCTGTTGCTTTTTTCTTTTCTGCAACCGCATTAAGTGTCATAACGAATTTTTGAAGATTCCATGATAATGCTCTGTGTAAGCCTTGAATTGGAGATTTCATCATGCCAGCTAATTGTGCCAATAAGACTTCTCGAGATGGAAGAGTTGAGAGCTTCATAACTTCGGAAGAAGTCATAAGTTTTCCGTCTAAAATCCCAAATTTTACTTGTGGTTTTTCAAAGTCTTTGACCATTTTAGCCAATGCTTTCAGTGGAAGTACAATATCGCCATAAAGGAAAAGTGCTCCGGTTGGAAGATCAAAATTTTTATCTTCACCTGTTTCTAAATTTGCATCAACAAGTGCTCTTTTTAAAAGTGTATTTTTGGTAACTGCATATTCTGCATCTGCTTTTTTGATTTCTCTTTTAAATTGTTCTAATTGTTTGTGGGTAAGTCCCGTGTAGTTGGTAAAAACCATTGCTTTGGCTTTATTTACTTTTTCAGAAATTTCAGCTACAACAACTGCTTTTTTTTGTCTATTTTCACTTATTTTTGTTGATTTGTTATTCATAATAATAAAAAAACTCGCCTAAGCGAGTAAAGTTTCTGAATTTGATTCAGAGCTTCCTCGGCAAGACTTATTGATTGCTTGCTGTCTTAGGTACATAAAGTATACCATAGTGGACAGTACTTATCAATAGTAGAGAGTTTAGGCTGCTTTAGCGTGGTCTTCTGGTTTTCGTTGGGTTAGGTTAACAGCTCTTTCTAAGGCATTACCTATAGCTGCTAAAGCGGTAAGTTCTTGTTGAATTCTTGCTTGATCAATTTGTGGAGCATGACTCATTAAAAGTGTAATATCTGCAATTTGTCTTGTAACTTCTTGTTGATTTTGAGCTAAAACTACCTGAACATCTTGTCCGGTTGTCTGTGCCTTTTCTATAAATGCGTCTGCAAGTTGCTGATCTGTAATTTTTGTACCTATTTCACTTGAGTTAACAGGTTGGTTAGCCACTTGGATATTTGTTAATACATGCTCAATATATAAGTGAGCTTGTTGTGCAATAGCAAGTGCATGATCATGTGAAACATCTGGTGTTTCTTGTTGTCTTTCAGCAGGTTCAGCTGGTTGTATCGGCTGGTTTTGTTCTGGATGATGGCCATAAAAAAATCTGTTAAGCGTTAAAAGAGAGTATCCATTTGGAGTAAACGAATCTAATGCTTTTTCTGTATATTCTTCACATCTTGCGTCAAAAGTTGCTTCAGTTGCACCATCTCTCGCAAACATACGTAAATATCTTCCTTTTACAGTACCATTCATATGGTCATAAGATCTGGCAATATATTCTTGACTTGTTGTAACATCTTCAAAAGCAACAATAGCTTTGGCTAATTGATCAATATTTGCAGGGTCAATTTGTTCTATAGAATCTATGTTAAGAGGTTCACCAAAGGTGCGTTGGTATGCTATTTTTACCTGTGCTATGTCTACTTGTGCAAGTCGCATTGCTTTTCCAAGATCGTTCCCGTCTTGAATATAAGAATATAATTTGCTGTCGCCAACTACATGTTGGACAACTTCCCTCACTTTTGCCATATCTGCTGGTTGAGAGGGATCAAGGTTAAATTCCTTGCAAACATGATAAATAATACGTTGGAGTTTTGGAGCAGGAGGCGGAATATTACCCTCTGCAATCTCTTTTAGAGTTTGACTTTCTACAGAGTCGGTAGAAGGGGTCTGTTCTGTTGCTTGGTCAGGTACTGGAGTTTTTATATCATCAACGCCTAATTCTGTTTTCTGTTTTGCCTGTTGTTCAGCCCTTGCTTTTGCTTGTGCGCTTTGTTGTTCTGCATGTTCTTTGGCTTCTCGAGCTTGTGCAATTTGTTGTTGTTTTTCTTGCACTCTAGCTTGTGTTTCGGGAGAGGTACGTGCTGATTGTTCAGACGTGGAACGTGTTGGTTGAGCTGGTGGCCTGGGAGTCTCCGCCCTTTGTGGTGGTAAGGCATTTGGTTCTGGTGATGGTGCCGCCATAATAATTCATTTTCACATACGATTGAGTTATATGCAATGATACTAT
This sequence comes from Patescibacteria group bacterium, assembly GCA_036392095.1. Lineage (GTDB taxonomy): Bacteria > Patescibacteriota > Microgenomatia > Levybacterales > UBA12049 > PPGL01. The sequence goes on along the minus strand of DASVYQ010000160.1, from coordinate 7,840 downwards.
TATTAGCCAGCTCTGAAAACTTAATAAGAAGAAATTAGCGAGCAAGTTTAAAAGATGGAGACATGGTAGATTTTAAGTAAATAGATTTTACTTTACTGTTATCCAATGTTGCTAAAAATGCATTAATATTTTCTGCTAATTTTGTTGTTCCAAAAGAAACTTTTCCAACTGATACATGAATAACTTGTGCTTTGGCTTCGGTTTTATAATTTAATTGTCCTTTTTGGAATTTTTCTGCAACTTCTTCTGGCTTTGGAGTAACTGTTCCACTTTTTGGATTTGGCATTAAACCTTTTGGACCTAAGATTCTTGCAACTTTTGCCAATTTAGGCATTGAATCTGGAGTTGCAATCAAAATATCAAAATTAATTTTTCCACTTTCTATTTCTTTAATTAATGTTTCTGCTGCTTTTGGATCTTTTGCTGCTGCGAGAATAGCTATTCTTAATTGTTTTCCTGTGCCATGTGGTAAAACAACACTTCCGGTTACGCCACCTGTATTGGTATTAATGTGAAGTTCTACTGTTTCATCAAATTTTGCTTTTTTAAGAGATTCCATTGTTGCTAATGCTTCTTTTAATGAATATGCTTTTGCTTTATCTACCATTTTTGCACTTTCTACATATCGTGGAGACCTAACATGCTCTTCAGCACTTTTTTTCAGCATTTTTTTCTTTTCTGGTTTTGCAGGTTGTTTTACAGCTGCTTCTTGAGCATCTGCTGGTACTTTAACAGCTTTTTTAGATTCTTTTCTTTTTGCTGCTTCTTCTTTTTGTTTTTGTTCTAAGGCTTCATCGCCTAATGTATTTACTCGTACTTTTCCCATATTATTTAACCTCGACTCCCATACTTCGGGCAACACCTGCAACAATTTTTACTGCTGCATCTATGTTGTCTGTATTCAAGTCTTCTAATTTTTGTTGTGCAATTTTTTTAGCTTGTTCTATAGATATTGTTCCAGCACTTTCTTTGCCTGGTTTGCCAGAACCTTTTTCTTTGCCTAATGCTTTTTTAATTAATTCTGCAATAGGTGGTTGCTTGGTAATAAAGGTAAAGGTTCTATCTTCGAAAACTGTAATAACAACTGGCAAAATTGTGCCTTTCATGTTGGCTGTTTTATCATTAAAGGCTTTGACGAATTCCATAATTGGAAGTCCGTGTTGACCTAATGCTGGTCCAACCGGTGGTGCTGGTGTTGCACTTCCAGCTGGAATATTTAATTTAATTAATGTTTTGATTTTTTTTGCCATAAGAGTGTCTCCTTATATTTTTGAAACCTGAAGGAAATCAAGTTCAACTGGTGTTTCTCGACCAAAGATAGATACCAAGACTTTAAGTTTTCCTTTTGTTTCGTCAATAGATTCGATTGTTCCCAAAAAGTCTGCAAATGGACCGTCAACAATTTTAACAGCTTCACCAGCGGTAAATGCAGCCTTGTATAATGGCTCTTCGAGCTTCATAAACTTTTGGATTGCTTCTACTTCTTTTTCTGAGATAGGTGTTGGCTTATTTCCTGCACCAATAAATGCTGTAACCCCTGGTGTGGTTCTAACCAAAAGCCATGATTCGTCAGTTAAGACCATTTTGACAATAATGTATCCTGGAAAGATTTTTTCTTGAACTTGTTGTTTTTTACCCTGAGATACTTTGGTTATTTCTCGGGTTGGAACAATAATATCAAAGATTTTATCTTCAAAACCCATGGTTTCTGCTCTTTGTCTCAAAGCTTTAGAAACCTTGTTTTCATGCCCAGAGTAGGTATGTACAATATACCATCTAGCATTTGTTTGATTTGCTGTTTTTGCTTCTTGTTGTTCTGGAATTTGTTGATCCATATTATCTTAATACTAATGACAGGAGTTTGGTAAAGACAAAATCGAGGCCACCTATAAAGAGGCCTACTATTGCACTCACTATTATTACTACTCCTGTGAGTCTTATAACCTCTTGTCGTGTCGGCCAGATCACTTTTTTTAATTCTTCTTGCGTCTCTCGCAAAAAGGAAAGAGGTGTTGACATATGCACTAGTCAGAGTATTGTACCAGAAGCAATTTGACATGTAAAGAGGAAAGAGGATACAATTATCCTTACGAGATAAACGAAATATGGGTAAAAAGATTCGAAAAGCCGTTATTCCTGCAGCTGGTTTTGGTACCAGATTTTTGCCGCAAACCAAAGCTATGCCTAAAGAGATGCTTCCTGTTGTTGATAAGCCGGTTATTCAATATGTTGTAGAAGAAGCAATAGCAGCAGGAATTGAAGATATTATTATAGTTACCGGTTACCACAAAAGAACAATAGAAGATCATTTTGACAAGCCATCTATGGAATTAATAGAAAATTTACGCATGGGTGGACCTAAAAAATTACCACTTCTTGAAGAAACAGAAAGAATTTCTGATATGGCTAACTTTATCTATATTAGGCAAAAAGGTCCATATGGTAATGGGACTCCACTATTAAATGCAAGACAAGTTATTGGTGATGAACCCTTTATTTATACCTGGAGTGATGATTTTATTAAAGCTTCACCAAAATCCAGATTTCAACAATTAATAGAGGCATATGAAGAATTTGATTGCTCCATTTTAGCGTCAGTTAGAGCAAAAAAAGATGAAGACTATGACAGATATGGCTTTGCGGGTGGAGAAATGATTCGAGATGGATTTATGAATGTAAGACAAATTGTAGAAAAACCTGGAAAAGCAGCAGCACCATCAGATTTGGCAAATGTTAGTGGGTTTGTTTTAACACCTGAAATCTTTAACTATTTAGATAAAGCATATGACAATTTAGATGAAGGGGAAGAGTTATATTACAACGATGCCCTAAAGCTTATGCTGCAAGATGGAAAAAAAGTTGTTGCCTGCGAGATTAAAGATGGCAAATATTATGATACCGGCAATAAATTAGAATATATGAAAACAGTTGTAGAGTTTGCATTAGAGCATCCAGATATAAATGGTGAATTTAAAGCATTTCTTAAAGACCTTAAATTAGATTAATTGATATCTTTGAAGTCAACATCAATCTATATTCTATTTATTCTGAATTCTCTAAAAATTGATTACATCACTCGTTTTTTTTATTTTGTCATGGTAAGATAAAGTATGACTTCTCCCAAGAAAATTCAGTACATATTTCTAGGTGGTATTGTTTTGCTGGCCTTTATTTTTTTCTCCTATTTAGTACATAGAAATTTGTTTGTTCATTCTGATTTTAATATGACAGTAAGACTCCAGGATCATATTTCAAGACAATTTGATGGATTCTTTTCTTTTTTAAGTGAAATTGGAAATGCAGAAGTTGTTGGAATAGTTTTGGGACTTATTTTATTATTTAGAAAAAAAATAGGTGGCATTATTATTTTGGTTGCATTTGGCGCGTTTCACTTAATAGAAATTTATGGAAAAACATTTGTTCATCATTTGCCACCACCTCATTTTATGCTGAGAACAGAAACATTAGTTAATTTTCCACAGTTTTATGTAAGCGCACAAAATTCATATCCTTCTGGTCATAGTGCAAGAGCATGGTTTATAACAACGATTATTTTTTTTATGGTCTATAAAAGTAAACGGCTTTCCAAAATGACAAAATATATTATTTATGCAGTGTTACTTTTATACAATATTACAATGGTTGTCAGTCGTGTGTATCTAGGAGAGCATTGGACATCTGATGTTATTGGCGGATCTTTACTTGGATTTTCTTTTGCTCTGTTAAGTAGTTTTGTTCTACTTTAAACTTGGATTTTCAGATTGCTTTCCCAGTGAGCGTTCTGAAGTATAAGAAAATTCGCCTACTACAATTCCTATGAATCCATAAGAATTCCCTTAGAACTTTGGTACCAAACAAATGATTATTAATAATTAATGGATGAATTTTTCTGAGTTGGAGTAATATTCTGCATATATTGTTTGTACATATTTTCTTGAGTTGAAAATTTTTCTTTTCTTTGTGTTTTACCAATGTTATTCCAAAGTAAAGCCAAAATCCCAAGAATTATTAATATAATTTTTAATGCTTTATGATTCATTGAAACCCAGAAACTTGGGTAGGTGTCAGAAAGTCCTGCCATATATGCAGATGTTGCTTGAGCAATTCTATTTGCATCTCTTGTTATTTCAAATGTAGTTTCTGGATAATAACCACCAAATAAAACAGGAATCCAGCTGACTAAAATTGCAATATAACTAGCATAATTTAAAACACTGCTGTAAATTAAATATGGAATTAATAAAATAATTCTTACTAACCCACCTAAAATTGGGATTGCATAAAATCTATTAGGATGCTGATTTATTGGAATATTTACAGAGTAATTGTCTTTAATAGCTAATCCAAAACCAGGGTATTTATCTGTTAATCCAAAAATAAAAAAATTAACTTTTATAGCCATTCTTATTAATGCAACATTTAGATCGTAAGAAACTTTCCAATACTTTCCGGTAAAAAGAACAATAAAAGAATTAATTAAGAGTACAAAAAGGTCCGCAAATCCCAATACAGCAATCTCTATAGAAACAGGGACAATCATAATAATCTTTAAAATAAAGCCGAAAACAGGAATAGCATACATTTTGCGGGGGTTTTCATTAACCTCTATTGCAATAGTTGGGTACATTCTTTTATTTTGAGGGACTTTATCTTCCATGCTTTAATTACAAATTAATTTTCTCTCTTTGTCAAGCGATTTGCTTACAGCTTGTTTAGACTATGCCTGCATGGTATAAGTAAGAAATGCAAGCAATCCTTTTTGCACTCTTAACTTACTTAGGATGGGGAACTGGAGATATTTTCGGAACTATTGCTGCAAGAAAAATTGGTGCAGCATCAACGACAATTTGGGCTTTTTGTTTGGGAATATTCCTTTTTTCTTTTTATATTCCATTCACCTGGAATGAAATTTATAGATTTACTCCTTTATTACTTTTTATTACTGGAATTATTGGAATTTTAATTATTGTTGGAAATGTTTCTTATAATGAAGCATTAAGAATTGGAAATCCGTCTTTGGTTGGAACAATATGTGCCTCTTTTACTTCGCTTGTTGTTATTTTTTCCGTTATCTTTTATAAAGAATCATTATCTTCTGCTGAAGTAGTCAGTATTTGTGCAATTTTTTTTGGAGTTCTTCTTTGCACGTTTCATATAGAAGATATTAAAAAAAAGAATTTTAGATTTGATAAAAGTATTTTACTTTCTTTTTTAACCATGTTCTGTTGGGCTATTGCTTTTACTCTTCTTAAAATTCCAGCAAATAAAGTAGGATGGTTTTGGCCAAATTACTTAACATTTTTATTTTTCCCTATAATTTTTTTCTATATAAAAATTAAAAAAATCCATTTTTATATGCCTACTAGAAAAAATGCTCTTTTGCCTCTTATCATTACGACAATACTTCTTAGAGGAGGAGATTTTGCATATAATTTTGCAATAACGAAAGGATATGCAGCAGTGGTTGCTCCAATAGCTGGAGCTTATGCAACACTCTTAAGTATTCTTGCATTTTTTGTTTTTAGACAACCGTTACATAAGCAGCAAATTACAGGAATAGTTATTACATTAGTGGGTATTGTTGCTCTTTCTTTCTTAAGCGCGTAAAATTACCTCATGAAAGTTGTTATTTTTTCCGGCGGAAATATATTAGATGGATTTTTTGTTCGTAAATCAATAAAAGATGCTGAGTATATTATTGCGGCAGATCATGGAGCAGAAAAAGCACATGAATTTAAAATTTTTCCGCATATAGTTGTTGGAGATTTTGATTCTATTTCAAAAAAACATTTAGATTTTTTAAAGAATAAAAATATTGAAATTGTTTCTTCAAAAGTACAAAAAGATGAAACGGATACAGAATTAGCTGTGCAAACCGCATTACAAAAAGGAGCAACAAAAATTGCAATTCTAGGTGGAACAGAAGAAAACCGATTAGATCATGTATTGGCAAATATTTCTTTAACTCGATTTTCTCAGACTGTCCCAATATATTTTATAAATGGTAATCAAAAAAATTGGGTAGAAAAAGGACCAAAAGAAGTCGTAATAGAGGGTCAAAAAAATGACTTGCTTTCATTAATACCACTAACAGAAGTTGTTACAAACATTACCACAAAAAATCTTATATATCCTTTATTAAATGAGCCTCTTTATTTTGGAAAGCCAAGAGGAATAAGTAATATTTTTTCGCAAAATACAGTCACCGTATCTTTTACTCAAGGATTTTTACTGTTTACACATACTTATGTTGACAAAAAATAATCATATAGGTATGATCTAATGCACAAGGGGAGCTTGTATAACAGGCTGAGAGGGGAAGTTACACTTCCTGACCCTACGAACCTGTTCGGGTAATTCCGGCGAAGGGAATACTGACCGAATATTGTCGGTCTTTTTTTTACTCTTTTTGTTCTCCTTGTTTTTTTATGGCACAACATGAAACTGTACAAGGAGTACGTTCTTTAGAACAAAAAACGTCTAATAATCAGCGTTTTCAGCAAAGCTTATGGCAGGTACCAAATAGAGGATTACTTTTTGATTATCAATTTGCTGGAAGACGAGAAAATTTGACTATTTTAACTCCTGGATATTCTTTATGGTTTAGAGATACCATGCAAATGGTAAAGGCAAATTGTCTCGCAGAACAAATTTGTGATCATTCACAGCCACATGTAGAGCAAGCTGCAAGAAATGGGCTTGTATTATTAGATATAATGCAGGATGCATTTCAACCAGGGCTGCTTCATCCGCAACTTTTTTCTGATCCAGCAATTGTATTTACTCTTTTAGTCCATGACATAGGGTATGCTTCCCCGAATGTTACATGGGAAAATAGATATGCAATTGGACATGAAGCTGCAGGATCACAAATGATTGCAGAGTTGATTGAGTCATTGCCAAATGGACCTACAAGAAGCTTTCTTGAGCCTATTCTTCCGACAATACTTCATGCAATTTCAACAGATACAGATAACAGAGCAGAAATTATGACTGCAGTTGCTGATGCAGAACAAACTCTTTCTCAAGAAAGAATATTTACATTGCTTGTTATGGCAGCAGATAAAGTAGATTACTTTAGATCTGGAAGAATAGATAATATTCCACCACCAAGCACTTATGCAGAAAATCCTTATTATTTTCTTGCTTGGATGGTAGAAAATTATGAACTAGTTTATGACAAAGAAGCAAAAAAATTGCAGTATGTTGTTCATTTATATGGAGAAGATGCATTTTCTTTAGAAGAAAGGAAAGAAAGACTTGCAGTTTGGGAGAGGGAAGTAAGAACCTATTTCCCCCATGTTTTACAACTTTTAGAAGGTATAACGCAAATTACAGGAGTAAAACTAGTAATAGAACCAGGAAGAGAAGTTAAGGAGTCCGAGTTATAGTTAGTGTTGGTAAAGAGGTAGGAGAAGTTGTTATAGAAGGAGTTGGGGTAAGGGCAAATGGCGATTCTTGTTTTTGCGTCATAAAATAGCCAATAAATGCAATGGCAAGACCAAGTGATAAAACGCTTAAACCAATGCCAATCATGCGCAGCCAAGTATATGATTTAGGTAAAATAGGAGCAGGTGATTGGTCTTCCATAGAAGAAGTATGCCAAGTTGCTTTTAACAAGTCAAGTGAGGTCAAATTAAATACTATAAGTTGAATTTATAGGTAAAATGAGGTACTATATTCTAGTACAGAAGGAGTATCATAACCTTATGAAACTGTTAGACAATTTACATTTTCTTTATAAAAAAATTAGAAAATTCTTTAAAAAAGAACAGGTGCCTTTTGTGTATGTGGCACTTGGAGACAGTACGGTTGAAGGTATCGGTGCCAGTAGACCAGA
>DASVYQ010000159.1:0-8414 GCA_036392095.1 Patescibacteria group bacterium | reverse complement strand
AGTCCAAATAAGGAATAGAAAATACCAAAGATTATACCTATAATCCCAACAATACTAACCCATCGAAGTAAATTATGTGACTTCATTGTATTAATTTAAATTATAGCAGAACTTTTAATACACTTTTAAAATTTATTTGCTTTTAAAAAAAATTCTGTTTATGCTAAATAAAAGGAGGTGATTCTTCTGAATAAAAAAACAATTATTACTGTTGCAGCAGTTGCAGCATTAGTATTTGGATCTGCAGCTCCAGCACTTGCCCAGCAGCAAGGTCAAGAAAACGGTAGTGGTGGCTTCATGAATATGTTTTCCCAATTCTTCTCTCACTTTTTTCAGAGAGGACAGGTAAACCAAGGACAAGGATTTGGTTTACAAAATCAGGAAAACAATCCTATGATTTCTGGAACGCCAACAGGCTCTCCTGAACAAATGGAGGAAGCTAGATTGCAGGGGCTTGTTACTGCCGGAAAAATAACTCAGGCACAAGCTACCCAAATTACTGCAGAAATAACAAAGATTGAGTCCGAAATTACTGCCTGGTCTCAATCAACAGGTATTAATGCAGCTTATGTTTATGGCGGCTTACGAGGTATGGGAGTAGGCCTAGGTCCAAACGGAGAAAATGGCCCTGAAGTAACAGGTATGCCCGAAAGACCTATGCAATTGCAAAACGGTCAACAAGGAGGACAAAGTAACGAAGGTTTTGGTCCAAGAGGAAATCGTTAAAGTTTGTTTTCCTAACAAAACAGGTGAAGGTTTTCTTTCATCTGTTTTTGTTTAAGAAGTTATTGTTGCGATACAAAAAAGCTGTTGTAGATGTTAACTAAATCCAAGTTTATATAGAAGGGAGTGTATTGCATACTTAAAAAATAAACTTTTCCATTTGATAAGAAGTAGGTTTCATCTTGCACTCTTGCTGGCGGATTTCCACCCGGTGTGCTGCTTAATTTAATTGCATCTTTTCCTTTAAAAGAAAAGTTAGGCGCTGTTGCGCTAAAAGATTCATGGGAACCTGTTTGCCACCACTGCACAATACTATTGGCATTTTTAGCATCTATAACATTTACAACAAATGTGTCTGTATTTGTTGGATCTGTTAATTGGATACCAGACAAAACATTATTAGATGAATTCCCTACTGCTTTTCCATATGTTTTTTTAAGAATCCAATTTTTTGGATACATAAGTGTAAAAGGAATATCTGAGTCTGTATAATTCACCATTGGATTTTCTGCTAATTTTGCAGGAGTTATTTGTGCGGCAACTGTTGGCATTATATTTGTTGGCTGAACTGTTACCGTAGGCTTTGCCATAGATGTTTCGCTTTTTGCAGTAGTTGTTTTTTGCTGCTGACCTAAAACAAAACCTCCGTAAGAAACACCAACTACTATACAAAAAATTAAAACAATAAGAAGTGCTTTTTTTAATATGTGCTTTGATGCTGGTATTTGTGTTTGTATTGGGTCCATCTAGGTAATTGTCTCCTAAATTACATATAAATTCAAGTTGCATGTCTGCAATAAAGAGTTTCCATGAATTTTTTGTTATACTAACTTTGCTATGCTTAAAAAAACACTTTTGGGAATTATTTTGGTACTTCTTCTGTTTGTTTCCTTTTTCCCCAGAAGTATAGAGGTGTTAAATGGCAATCCTGTTTTTGAAACAGATCAAGGAAGGGATTACATGGCAGCAAAAAGCATAGTTGCTGACCATAAACTAACACTTATTGGTGCAGAATTAGGCGCAGGTCAAGCAGGTCTGCAATTTTTATTCCATGGTCCCGGATATTTCTATTTAATAGCATTAGCACTTATTGTTTTTAACGGCAATCCTGTTGGCGGCGTATTTTTTATGCTGTTGTTTGGCCTCTCTGCAATTGCCTTTAGTATGTACTTTACCTCAAAAATGTTTAACAAATATGCAGGACTTTTCATGGGATTTTTAGTTGCACTTTGTCCTTTTTTTATTGGCCAATCACGACTTATGGAAAACCATTTTCCAAGTGTTGTTTTTATTATGCTTATTTTTTATTTGGTGTATGTATTTACTAAAGACAAAAAGACAAAATACATTTTTTGGGCAACGTTTATTTCTGCAGCAATTTATAATTTTGAATTCGCACTTTCTATTCCATTAACAATAACATTACTTATGTATGTAGTAATAATTCTTAGAACAAAAATTATTAGAAAAATCCCTGTCATTTTAGGGGCTTTAATTTTGGGATATTTGCCAATGATTTTATTCGAGGGCAAACACGGATTTATGGGAATTAAAAGTGTCTTTACTTATTTATTTAGCCATCATCCAACGAACAGTGTTTCTCCAGGATTTGGTAAACATGCTATAGATATTTTTAATTTGTATGTGTATAGTTTTACCGATAGTTTTGCAGGACACTTATTACTTCCTGTTGCATTTGTTTTACCACTTTTTATTGCATTAATTGCTTTTGTGTATTACAAAGAAAAATCAAAAGTATTTAAAACATATTTCATCTATATTCTGCTGTTATATCCATTAAATTTTGCAATATTTTTGTTACTGAGAAACATTGTATTTTTACACTATATTATAGATTTGTACGTTGCTAATTTATTGCTTACTGTATATGTTTTGTGGTTTTTATATAAACAAAAATATTATTGGCTAGGAGGTATAATTTTTGCCTATGTATTACTTCTTTTTGGATTTGGAACAATAAATGCATATAACGTTTCTAAAAGCGATTATTTTGATTACGGCGGTGTACATAAATTAAGAGCAAAAATTGAGGCAGTTGATTTTATTTATAATGATGCAAAAGGAAAACCATTTGGATTATTTAGTTTTGATCCGCCTGTTTACACATATCAATATGATTATGCTGTGTGGTGGCAAGGAACAACAAAATATCATTACCTACCAACACAAAGTAAAAATGGTGTATTTTACTTGCTTATAGAACCTGACTTAGCAAAGCCATGGACATATAAGGGCTGGGAAGAAACAATCATTAAAAGCGGAAAAGTTGTGTTTACAAAAGTTATGCCAAATAGCGGATTGATTGTAGAAAAGCGAATTGCCGAATAGTTTATAATTGCGGAAAAAAGTTTGGATCAACTGGTAACTCTTTTGAAGGATCTATAATAAATTTTTCAACTTTTGGATAGGGGTCTCCAAAAACTTCTGTGGTAATTGGCGGTTCTGTAATATGCAACGTATTTTTAACAAAATAGATTGCGTCCGGGTCTGATGGAACATTTTCTAAAATAACATAGACAATTTTTTGTTTTTGGTCTGTTGGAACAAACCCGTATTTTCTTCCTTGCCACCAGAATAAATATCTGTACACATAGTCATACACAGGAGGCGTTTGCTCATAGGCAGAAAATTTTTCTCCATTTGCGTCGTTATAAATATAATTAATCACTCTTTGTTGTGTTGATAACACTTGATATCCGGGAACCAATCCTCCGCCATACCATTGATTTATTGCACTCCACGGAGCATAAATAAATAATAAAATAATTGCTAAAAGCCAAAATAGTTTAAATTCTTTGTAATACTCAAATAAAAATCCTAATCCAAAACAAAGTAACATTGTATATAAAGGCGCTGTGCCAATCCAGTAATATCCCCAGACACTATATTTTAGAAAAAGAAAAACAAAAAAGGGAGAAAGTAAAATGATTGTTGTTAAAACAATAGTTGTTAGTTGCTGTACATCTTTTTTTACTCTAATCATTATTCCAACACCAATTAAAAATAAAATAAACAACGTGTAGTTAACCAATACATTCGTTGTTACAGATTCTAAGGTAAATGCTTTTAAATCATCAATTCTTAGTATTATTCTTGTGGCTAAATTATCGGGTGCCCCTTTGTGCGTTAGATTTTGTCCGCCTGTTGTAATGGTGGTTACAATTGATTTTGTCATTAAAAATTGATGACGCATATCAAACAAAAGTGATGGAATAAATGGGAGAATAAAGAGCAAAGCAGAAATAATTAACGTTTTTACTTTGTTATGTTGTTTACCTTTAAAAATAAAATAACCAACAAGAATGAAAAATCCGGGCAAAATGCCTAATCCATAAATAATTTCAAAGTGCATTGTTAAACCTTGCAGAATAGAAAGCAGCATAATTCCCCATTTAGAGTGTTTTGCTAATAAATAAATTCCTAAAAAATATAAAGGCATAAGCCACACAATTGGATAGGGATTCCAAATAAATTGGGTCGTGGCAACTGAATACCCTGCAAAACCTAAAATAATACTACTTAAAATTGCCGCATGGATATTATGAATTTTTTTAAAAATAAAAAATGCAGTAGCAACTGAAGCAATAGAACAGACAACCATAAACCACGGACCGGACAGTGGATTTCCATTACTTAGAGCAAAAGGAACTGCCAATAAGTAATACCAAAAAACTCCTTGGAAATATCCTTGTAATCCTCCGCTTGATGGGCCAATTAAAATTACCTTGTGATCTACAACAATTTTTTTAACCCACAAAAAATCTCTTGCGCTGTCAAAAAGAAATAAAATATTGTTATTAAAAAGCCCGACTGTTCTGACAAGAAAAATAAAGACAAAAATAACAGCTATAAGAAGAATAAGAAGGTGCGATTTTTTAAACAACCAATTCACTGTAAGTTTATTATAGAATATAAAAAAAGAAAAATACAATCAATAGAAAATGGATTTTAAAAATGCTTTCTAAAAATAATTAAAAAACCAATCGCTGCAATAGCTATACCAAAGGCTATAACAAAGGGAATTGTTAAATTTCCCTGATATATCATACGGATAATATGATTCCCTTTGCTAACTTCTACTGCACGGAAAGTATAATCTGCTCGCAGAAGAGAAGCTTCTTTTCCATCTACATATACTTTAAATGCATCTGAATAATTATCAGACAAAAATACAAGACCATTACCTGTTGCTGCTACCTGCATATCAACTTCATTTGGAGTATATTTTGTAATCGTAACCTGACCAACGGCAGATAAATCTTCTGTAAATTTCGGAGATTTATCCAAAAGAATTATATCTGTATCAAGCTTAGGAGCAAAAAAAGTGTTTAATAACAATGCTCTATTTGGAATAACTATATATTTACTTGAAAAAAATGCACGAGGTTTTGCATCTGCATACGTAAAAACTTTCCAGGTATTATCTTCCCATATCGGATTAAAAACATTTTTATCCGGAGTAATTTTTGACTGAGCTAATGATTTTTTATCTACAACAATATATTTAATTCCGTCAATCGCAAAAAAACGTAACATTCTTGTATCTTTTTGTTTAAAAATACCAGTTATACTTGGAGATAATAATGCACTTGTTCTATCAAGAACCTTTGTATTTCCCGATTGCACATATGCAATAAGTTCTGCATAACTTTTAATGTACATTGAGGCACTGCCTTCTGGAGAATATGTATCATTAAGTAATGCAAAATTACCTAAAATATGTGTATTCTCTATACTTTCAAAACGATCTAATTTTATTGTTTGAGATAAGTAATTAAATATTTTTGTTTTTGAATAGAAAAATTCTTTTTGAGAGAAAGGCACATATTTTTGAATATAAAGAAATTGTTGAACTAATATAAGTATCATAATAAGTATAAAAAAAGAGACTGATGTATATTTTTTCTTTAAGAAAATAAATATTATTGTTAACGCAAAAAATATAAAAAGAGGAATACTTACACTCTTTATTTGCACAATCGCTTCTTTTAAAGAATTCACATGATTTATAGAAAATGCAAAATGCTGAAAGAAAATAGCAAGGGAATTAGAAGATTTATATGCCGCATATTGCCCAAGAAGAAAAAGTATAAAAACAATAAATATTCCCCAAATAATGAGTATTAACCAAAAAATTTGTTTGTAGATTTTACTAGTTGTAAGAAACCACTTAAATCCATATGCACTTAATACCGATAGTGAAAAAGATACTAAAAGAAAAATTCTATCTGGTATAAAGGTATTTATAATAGGAATTGGTAAACTTAGAAAAAATCTGGATATAGGAGAATCAATTGCTATAAGTAATGAAATAAATATTGTTACCCAAAAAAATAAAATATATTTATTTTGTTTTACGTTTTGTATTGTAAATATTGCAAAAATAATAGACGTCATAGCAATGGAAACAACAGATTCTTTATAATCTATTCCAAAATAGCTATACACTGCAGGGTTACCCCAATAATCTGGGAAGAATATTGCAAAAATATGAGTAATTGGTTGCAAATGCAGATTTAAAAACAAACTTGCATCTTTTGCACTTCTCGTAGTATCAAAAAGGGTTAGTAAAGAAGAAAAAATATGGGGCATAGTAAGAAATGGTGTTAAAATAAATGGAAGAAATACTATATATTGATATTTGTTTTTAAAATTAAAGGAGCATTTAAAAAAAGCGTAAATACCTGAAAGAGCAAACATATAAAATGTAAACTGAAACCACCCGGCAAGAATGGAAAAACAAAAAGCTAAAGTTGTAATACACAAATATCGTAAACGTTTTGTCTGAAAAAAAGCCTCAATTCCCCAAAATGCAAAGGGAAGCCATAGTAATGTATGACCAACACTTAACCCTTCAACAGAACGCACAATAACGATGTCTGCAAAAGCGAATGCAAATGCTCCTAAAGCAGCAGCACGACTATTACTAACTAAACGACGTAAGAAAAACCACATTCCTATACCAACAATAATCGGCTCTATAATCACGAGAATTGTCCAAGCTTGTAACATTGGCACAAAGAAAAAAAGCAAAAATAAGGGGTAAAAAACAGCTGTCTCAGAAAGACCTAAATGATAATTTCCGGAATATGTATATGGATCCCAATATGGCAGCATTCCCCTTGTTACCATTTCCATTGTTAACTTTCTTTGCGGATAAAAAATAATAATATCATCTTTACCTGTTGGCTTATTCGGTATCCCTGCATCCCAACCTATATATTTTTCTTGAGCCCAAGGATTATAAAAAGAAGCAACTAAATTTGCCGGAAATGCAATTTTATTTGTTAAAAATACTTGCCAAAAACAAATAAAAACAGCAAAGAATAATCCTAAAATAAAAAGAAGAAAAGGTGACTTACGCAACTTTTTCATTACTTATTATTATACATCGATAAAAATAAAATATTCCTTTAATTTAAAAAATGATATAAAAGCGATTGGAGGTTAATTTTTTTGTCTTAAAAATGCGGGAATATCCCAAACTTCTTCATCTTCTTCCTTTTTCTCTTCAATTGGTTTTTGGAAAACAGGTTTTGCGGGTGGCTGCTGTAAATTATTTATTTGATTAATTCTTTGCTGACTTTGTGGCATAAATTCTTTTAATTTTGCTTTTGTCTGATCAAACCCAGTTGCAATAACAGTAATTTTTATTTGATCTCGCATTGCATCATCTATTGCTGTTCCAAAAATAATATTTGCATCTGGATCTGCAGATGATGCAATAATTTTTGCTGCTTCATCTACTTCGTTCATGGTTAAATCAGGTCCACCTGTAATGTTGTATAAAACGCCTCTAGCTCCATCCATAGAAATTTCAAGCAAAGGAGAAGAAACAGCTGCTCTGGCTGCAGTTGCTGCTCTATTTTCTCCAAAACCTGTTCCAATACCCATTAATGCACTTCCGGCATTTGTCATAATGCTTCTCACATCAGCAAAGTCTACGTTAATAAGTCCAGGCATGGTAATTAAATCAGAAATACCTTGAACTCCCTGAGAAAGAACAGAGTCTGCAACTCTAAATGCTTCAAGAAGAGAAACTTTTTTGTCTACTACATCTAAAATTCTTTGATTTGGAATAACAATAAGAGTATCTACCTTATCTTTTAAATTTTCTATTCCTTCTTCTGCATTCACCATTCGGCGAGTACCCTCAAATGAAAAAGGCTTTGTAACAACTGCAATTGTTAAAGCGCCTAAATCTTTTGCAATTTTTGCAATAACCGGTGCTGCTCCTGTTCCTGTTCCGCCGCCCATTCCTGCAGCCAAAAAGACCATGTCAGATCCTTCTAACATGTCTTTAATTTTCTCTGCAGATTCTTCTGCTGCTTGGCGTCCTACTTCTGGATCTCCACCACTACCTAATCCTTTTGTTAATTTATCTCCGATTTGTAATTTTGTCGCAGATGGTTGGCAATGAAGTAGTGCTTGCGCATCGGTATTAACAGCAATAAAATCTACTCCTTGAATTTGACTCTGAGAAATCATGGAGTTAAGTGCATTATTTCCTCCTCCACCAGCACCAATTACGCGGATTTTTGCAAAATTAGAAGATTGAGGTTTAATTAGCATCTTGTCGTGATGGTAGCAAAGAAAACTACAATTTGCAAGATATCAAGTATTATAAAAAAATATATGAAAATTATTGTAAGAAAATTTGAGATTATCTT
>DASVYQ010000158.1:0-3695 GCA_036392095.1 Patescibacteria group bacterium | reverse complement strand
GATTTGAAAATGGTCCTGATTTAGCAATAGAAACCTTAAAAGAAGTAAAAAAACAAGTTCCAAATACAACTTTACAAATAATTGGTGGGGGAAAACAGAATCTTGAAAGACTAAAATTACTTACCCAAAAATTAGGTTTAGAAAAAGATGTTCTGTTTCATGGATTTGTACTTGATAATAATGATATGGCAGCTATGGTAAGAAAATGTTATCTCGCTCTTGCTCCGTATAGGGCCTTACCTCAATCTGTGAGATGGTATGCAGATGCAACAAAAATTAGACAATATTTAGCTAGTGGATTGCCTGTGGTAACAACGCAAGTTCCTCCTCTTGGAAAGGTTGTTGCAGACAAAGGAGCTGCGCTAGTTGCAAAAGACAACATACAAGCATATGCTAAGGCCATAGTGAAGTTATTACAAGACAAAAATTTATATATAAAATTTGAAAAAAAAGCTCGAGAATTAAGTGCAGAAAATACGTGGGAACATGAATATGAAAAAGCGTTTAAAACAATGAGTGAATATGAAAAATAAATTTTTTAGAACTGAATTTATATTTGGGTTAGTAATTATTGCTGTTTTAAGTCTTATTCCACTTCTCTGGTTTAAAGGACAGCAAATAATTGTGGGACATGATAATGTTTTCCCTTTGCAAGTTACTAATTTTCTTAGAGACAGATTATTTACTTGGAGTATGAATCATGGAGTGGGGTACGATCAAGCTTCTGGAATGGGAAGTATTATTATTCACCTTATCGATACCGCAGGATATAATTTGGGAACCACACTTCAAACTTCAGAAAAAATTACATATATTTTTTGGACATTTGCCATGCTTTTTTCATGCTTTCTTCTTGCATGGTTTTTAGAAAAGTGGGGATACATAAAAGCAAAATACTTTAAATTTATTTTCCCTGTTCTTTATGCGTTTAATTTTTATACACTTCAAGCATGGTGGATTGGAGAACGCACGAAGTTTTCTTTAATGGCTGCTATGCCCATATTTTTACTCTTACTTATTTCTCTACTACGGTCAAAAAAATCCGTATGGTTTTTTGCTTTACCTTCTGCTTTCCTTTTTACCGTTTTTAACGGAGGTGGCTGGAAGGGACTTCCTTTATATGGAGGGATCATTGTTGTTATTGGAACATATGTTATTTATAGTATTTTTTTTACAAAAGGACATATAAGACAAACACTTACTAGGTATCTAAAATTTTTTCTTACATTTATTTTGCTTTTTATTTTAATAAATGCTTATTCAATCTTTCCATTTTTTACTCATACATTAGCTCAATATGAAAAAGTAATTTCTTCAGGAGGAGGACCAAGTTTGGTTTTTGGTTGGGTAGACATGATAAGCAAAGATTCAAGTTTTATAAATCTATTTCGTTTTGAAGGAATTCCAGAATGGTATAACAATCCAAGTCATCCATACTCAAATATTTACTTGAATTCTCCCGGACTTATTTTTGTTAGTTTTCTTTTGCCTGCATTTATTTTACTTGCTTTCTTATTTAAAAAAGAAAATCAAGAAAAGGTCTTTTTCCTTTTTATTGTGCTTGTTTTACTTATCTCTTTATTTTTTACCTCCGGTTCTCATCCCCCATTGGGATTCTTATTTAATTATCTTATTGTAAAAATTCCTGGATTTGCAATTTTTAGGACCCCAATATATAAGTTTGGCTATGCTTTTTGGTTTGCAGCAGGTTATATAATTGCATATGCGCTAAGTAAGTGCATTGAACTGTTAGAGAAAAAATCAAAATTATTTATTAGATATAGAGCGAATTACTTGCTTACAGTAGCGGTTATTATTGGTTTAATAGCTTATTATTTCCCATTTTTAACCGGAAATTTGTTTACATGGAGTAATGGACAACTTGAAAATAAAGTGACCATTCCATCTTATATCTACAAGGTGGCAAATTGGGCAGACCAAAAACATGATGCATATAGAATTCTCTTATTGCCAAGAGCTAATACCAATTGGACAGCTGATGTTTATACATGGAAGTTTTTTAGTTTATATCCTTTAACAGCTGATGTCTCAAGACAGCCATTTTTATATAATAATGACGGATTAACTGCTAATGAATCTGCACTTGTTAACGGGTTATATGATGCAATTTTAAATAAAGATCCTAATAGAATTTTGGCTTTTAGTAGGTTACTAAAAACAAAATATTTTATAGTTAGAAATGATTATTTTAGTTCTCTTAATTGGTCTACAACTGAGTCCCCACAACAATATACTAGTGCAATTAAAGCAAATCCACAGTTTTCCGTTGTTAAAACATTCGGTAAATGGGATATATATCAGTTAAATGAAGCAATTTCTGATAATCATGCAGCAGTTTATACTTCTATTGCTGAATATAATGATGATAATTTTATTAATACAGCAGAAATTGAATCATCTGTCTCAAATGGGGATATGCCACTTGCCTTTCTTAGTAATAATGTTACTGACAGATATCCAAACGTAAATAAGGAGATAACAGATAAAGTATTTTCCTATTCATGTATAACATGTGAACTTTTAACACGAGATAATTCGATTTCTTTTCCTAAAGTATGGCTATATCCAGATTCTCCATTATATAAAATAAGTGAAATACTTAAATCATTTAGAAAAAAACCTCAATTATTTGGAGAAACAGAGTTATTTAATATCTTAGGAAGAACGCTTATTGCAACACAGCAAATAGATGATATGGTTAACTATACCGGAGATAAAAGAGACCAAAAAGATAATGCAATTATCATTTCTTTTAGTGAATTAACACAATACTATGACCAAATTCAAAAATGGGTCATAGAAAATTTTACAACTGATCAATCAAAGATATATTATTCTCCAATAATTCTTAATTATCTATCTGCAGGAGAATCCGTAATAGTGCGTGATTTAGCAAGGAGAGTTGATTCAAATGAACTCAGAAGCAAGCCTTATTATTCCGTATATGCAAATTTTTTAAGCAAATATCAATTATTAGTAAGTGAATTACAATTTGAAGAAGAGAATACAAATTACTTTACAGATAAGGTTTTTTATCCAACAATAAAAGGGAATTTTTCTACTTATTTACGATATATAAATAACACAATTGCTGATGATTATAAAAATACTCCTTTGATAATCAATGACTCTCAATTTGCTTCGATCTCTAAAGATAATAATTATATTTCATATGGGCAAATTTCTTTCGCCGATACAAATAAAGCAGTTGAAACAATGCATTTTTCAAATTTAGCTCAAAATGTACATTTAGAAAAAAATAATATCCCCCTGGAATTAGGAAGCAATTTTTGTGTAGGATCAGATATTTTGTATGTTAAGCAAAATCAATCTCTGGCCGTAAATTATTCATTTCTTAATGATTTCAGTGACAATTTACAGCTTGCAATATTTACAAAAGACAGAGTTAAAAATAGCCCAGTTTTGTATTCAAAAAATCTTTCTTTTGATGATAAAGATGAATTTTCCAAACAAATGACATTTACCGCAAATAGTAATTTTAATGATGTTTTTATAGGTTTCTGTGCGGATGAGGTAAATAGTTATATCTTTAGTACAAAACTTAATTTAAAAATATATCCAGTTGTTTCTCCAACATTGATTGCTTATCAACATAATCAAAAGGAAGATAATCAGTCACCTCTAATATCTGTTAATAGAGTAAATCAAACAAA
>DASVYQ010000157.1:0-2249 GCA_036392095.1 Patescibacteria group bacterium | reverse complement strand
AAAAAGTTATATAACAAAAAATATATATCAATTTTAGATAAAAATACTAAAAAATTTTGGGATGAAAAATTAAACTCGATAGTTTATCTAGATTCTCAGGATGGAATGACAAAAGATAGAATAAATCAAGCTATAAAATATATGCCTGAAGGCAAAATTAAGCTATTAGATATTGGAGCAGGATATGGTTTTTTTGAAGAAGAGTTAACAAAGTATAGGAATAATATTGCAATATATGGCATAGATATTTCCTCAGAAGCAATTAAATTATTAAATAGACGATTTATAGGAAATTTTAAAACCTCATTAGCAAATAAAATACCTTTTGAAAATACTTTTTTTGATGTCGTAGTTGCATTAGAAGTTTTTGAACATATTCCTCCAAGTAATGTATTTGAAGTTTATCAAGAAATATATAAAAAGCTTAAAACATATGGAGAACTAATAATTTCTGTTCCGACAAATGAACATTTGGAAAAAATGAAAGATAATCCAAATGGTCATGTTCGTCAATATAATATAGATTTAATTAAAGCAGAACTTGAAATGAATGGTTTTGATATTGTATCTTTTTCTCAATTTTTTGCTTTTAGCAGTTTTTATACAATAAAATCATTATTAACTAAGATTCTTCCTCATTTGTGGGAACCTAACGATCTTGTTATACTTGCTAAGAAGAGATGAACATACTTTTTCTCACTAGACTTTTTTATCCTCATATTGGAGGGGTTGAGAAGCACGTTTTAGAGGTTGGTAAACGCTTAGTTAAAGATGGCCACAATGTAACAGTAATTACCGAAAACCACGGATATAAAGGTACAGAAACAATAGAAGGCATGCAAATTGTTAGAATTCCTGTTGGAAAAAGTGAAAAGCTTAAAAAATTTGCCATTTGGTCTTGGCTGCAAAAAAATAAATATCTTATTGATGAGGCAGATATTGTACATTGCCATGATGTATTTTTTTGGTATTTACCATTTAAAGCTTTGCTTCCTAAAAAACCTGTGTACATAAAGTTCCATGGATATGAGACAGTTTTTCCTCCACAAATGTCTGCAAAAATAAATAGAAAACTTGCAGAAAATTTAACATTAGGAAATATTTGTGTTGGAGATTTTATTGCTCCGTGGTATGAAACAAAACCAACTTTTGTTACCTATGGCGGTGTAGAAATAGAAAAAATAAAACTTAAAACAAAACATAAAACACCTAGGATTGTTTTTATTGGGCGTGGAACAAAAGATAATGGTATTCACGTTTATTTGCAGGCTTTAGAAATATTTAAAGAACATAAAATTAATTTTACCTTTGAAGTGTATGGCGATACGCCTTACAAAAAAGAAATAGAAACGTTTGGAAAGGTATATGGGTTTGTAGAAGATATTCAAGCTGTTTTGGCTCAATCTACCTTAGTTTTTGCATCTTCGTATTTATCTATTTTTGATGCTTTTGCACAAAAAAAACCGGTTTTTGCTGTATATACCAATCCATTAAAGCGTGATTATTTAGAAATGTCGCCATTTGCCAAATTTATAACCATGACAGATAATCCGCACACCTTAGCACAAGAAATTAAAAAAACAATAGAAAATACTATGTATAAAATAGACAACATTACGCATGAATACGAATGGGTACAAAATCAAACATGGGATAAAGTAAAAGAATTATATAGTGCTTTGTGGAAAATTGAATAAATGAAAACTACCTTTATTACTACAGTTTTTAATGAAGAAAAAACTATTTTGGAGTTTTTGCATTCTCTTTTTGCGCAAACAAAACTTCCAGATGAAATTATTATTGTAGATGCAGGGTCAACTGACAAAACAGTTGAATTAATTTCTCAATTTTTACCCAAAAAAGAAAACACATTTAAAGTAAAATTGCTTTTTAAAAAAGGCAACCGCTCTGTTGGAAGAAATACAGCTATTGCAGCTGCAACAAATGAAATTATTCTTTGTTCTGATGCAGGATGTATTTTAGATAAAAACTGGGTCAAAAACATATCAAAACCCTTTGAAAAAAAAGACATAGATGTTGTAAGCGGATTTTATAAGCCAGTTGCCTATACAACATTTCAAAAATGCCTGGCAACCTATACCAGCACCATGCCAGATAAAATTGACGCAGAGAATTTTTTACCCTCTTCTCGTTCTGTAGCTTTTAAAAAATCTGCATGGGGAAAAGCAGGCAAATACCCAGAACATTTAGATTATTGTGAAGATTTAGTTTTTGATAAAAATCTGCAA
>DASVYQ010000156.1:0-28122 GCA_036392095.1 Patescibacteria group bacterium | reverse complement strand
AAACATGCACCATTGGGAATTATGGTAGAAAACAGTACAGATGCGAGACCACAATCTGGTCTTTCTAATGCAGATATTGTATACGAAGCAGTTGCAGAAGGTGGTATTACAAGATTTTTAGGTATTTTTTATTGCCAGGATGCAACATCGGTTGCTCCTGTTAGATCAGCTCGAGTATATTACATTAATTGGGTTTCAGAATACGGAGTAAACCCATTATATGCACATGTTGGTGGAGCAAATACCCCAGGTCCTGCAGATGCATTAGGACTTATCACGAGTCTTGGATGGGATTCCTATAACGATCTTAATCAGTTTGCCATTGGGTTTCCAACATATTGGAGAGATTACAATAGATTAGGGCATACAGTTGCAACAGAACACACAATGGTTACAACAACTTCAAAATTGTGGGATTTTGCAAAAACAAGAGGAATTACAAATGTAAATAAAGACGCAGTAGCATGGGATACTAATTTTGTAAAATATTCATTTAAAGATGATGCGCCACTTGCCCAAAGACCACAAAGTCAAACAATTCATATTGATTTCTGGTCAGATCCAAATTATGCAGTTGATTGGATATATGACAGAGCAAATAATCAATACTTAAGAAATAATGGTGGAGTATCCCATATTGATTTAAATACAAAAAAGCAATTAACAGCAAAGAATATTGTTGTTATGTTTATGCAAGTATCTACTGTTAACGATGGCTATATGGATAACGAACATCAAGAATATGGCAATATTGGTCATGGAAAAGCAGAAATCTTTATGGACGGAAAACAAATTAACGGAACATGGAGAAAATCTTCCAGAACAGCAAGAACGCTTCTTTACGATGCAGATGGTAATGCAATTCAATTTAATAGAGGGACAATTTGGTTTGAAGCTCAACCATTAGATGGTGTTGTAACAGTCAAGTAACTGCCCCAATCAAACACAATACTTGTTCGATGTGTTATAATTAAAAAAATTTTATGTTAGACGATTTTATTACTTCTCAGTCTCGTATAAAATTATTGCACGTTTTTTTAGCATCTCCTTATGAAATGTTTCATGTCCGCGAACTTGTTAGAAGAACAGGGGATGAAATAAATGCCGTTAGACGCGAACTCGCTTTTTTAGAAAAAAAAGGAGTATTAAATAAAGAACCTCGTGCTAACCGTGTCTATTATTCTTTAAATAAAAATTACCCATTTTATTTCGATTTATTAAAACTTGGAGCAAAAATAGTTGGTCTTGGAGCGGATATTATAAAAAATAGAGTAAAGCTTGGGAAAATTAAATATGCCATGCTTTCTGGCGCATTTGTGAGAAAACTTAAAGATAATCCAGAACAAGTAGATTTTTTACTTGTTGGAACAGTCGTTTTACCCGAAGTTGCACTTTTGGTTAGAAATGAAGAAGCAAGATTTGGAACAGAAATTAATTATACCGTTATGACAGAAGATGAATTTGATTTTAGAAAAAAAAGAAATGATCCGTTTGTAAAAAGCATTCTTAGCGGCTCCAGAGTAATGCTTTTAGGCGACGAAGAAAACTTACTGGCATGAGAACTCACCCAAGATTTATTTTATGGTTTATCATTGTGTTAACTGCATTTGCAGTTATTATTGATATGCCAATAACCAAACCTTGGCGTATCCAAACCCCAAAACTTCCAGGAATAAATAAAAGCATTTCATTTACCTTGCCATTTTACGGTTCAACAATAGATTTGCATGTAGGTAATTTTAACTTTATTCAGCAATTTCCATTTAGAGAAGGATTGGACTTAGCAGGCGGAACAAGTGTCACGCTTAAAGCCGATATGAAAAATGTGCCGCAAGCAAACAGAGCAGACGCACTAGAAGCTTCAAAATTAGTTTTAGAAAGACGTACAAATTTGTATGGGGTTTCAGAACCAACTATTCAGACAGCACAAGTAGGCAATGATTATAGACTTATTGTAGATTTGCCAGGCATTAATGAAAATCAAGCAGTGAGTCTTATTGGTACAACTGCACAGCTTTCTTTTTGGCAACAGGGTGCAAGTGGTTCGGGAAAATTGCGTAATCCTGCAACCCTTCCGCTTGGAATTCCACAAGTGCTTGGAGTAGATGCGCAGCAAACAGATTTAACAGGAAAAGATTTGCAGAGCTCGTCCGTTACGTTTGACCAAAATAATGGTTCGCCACAAGTGCAATTGCAGTTTACCTCAGAGGGAGCAAAAAAGTTTGCAACTATAACATCACAAAATATTGGAAAAGTTGTAGCAATTGTTTTAGATAACCAAGTTGTAGAAGCGCCGGTTGTACAGCAGGCAATAACAAATGGAAATGCTGTTATAACAGGGTCCTTTACTCAAAATCAGGCTAAAACATTATCAATAGAACTTGAAGCAGGATCATTACCAGTTCCCTTAACTATTTTAGAGCAGCAAAGCATTGGAGCAACACTAGGGGCACAAAGTGTGAGAGATAGTTTATTTGCAGGAATTTTGGCTATTTTAGTTATTGTTATTTTTATGGTAGCTTTATATAAACGATTAGGGGTTGTTGCAAGTTTTGCATTAATTCTTTATACGCTTTTCGTTTTGGCAATCTTTAAAATAATTCCTGTTACATTAACGCTTGCTGGAATTGCAGGATTTATTTTGTCTATTGGTATGGCAGTTGATGCAAACATTCTTATTTTTGAAAGAACAAAAGAAGAAATGCGAAGAGGAAAAACAGCAAATCATGCAATAGAATTAGGATTTTCAAGAGCATGGCCATCCATTCGCGATTCAAACATATCAACGCTTATTACCAGTTTTATTTTATACCAATTTGGAACAGGAATTGTGCGGGGATTTGCGTTAACATTGGCTATCGGAGTTGTTATTTCTATGTTCTCGGCAATTATTGTAACGCAAACTTTTTTAAGAATTACTAACAGGAGATAAATTATGGATATTATTGGAAAGAAAAAATGGTATTTTGCAATTTCATTACTGGTTATTATACCGGGATTAATTTCCTTGTTACTTTTTGGATTAAAATTATCAATTGATTTTACTGGTGGTTCTCGTGTTACGTTATTATTTCCTCAAAATGTAAATAATCAAACAGTTGCAACAGTTAAAAAATCATTTACACAACAAAAGGTAGAAGTTGCTAGTATTCAACCATCCAATAATCAGTTAATTATTAGAACTACTCCTTTAACTTCTCAAACACATGCAAGCATTTTGCAAACGATTACAAAAGAATTCCCTAATGCAAAAGAAGAAACCTATGAAACAGTAGGTCCGACAATTGGAAATGAAACAACAGCGAATGCTGTTAAGGGGGTTCTTCTCGCATCTTTATTGATTGTTTTATATATTGCCTGGGCATTTAGAGAAGTTCCAAAACCAGCAAGTTCTTGGCGTTTTGGTATTTGTGCAATTATTGCACTGTTACATGATGTATTAGTTGTTGTAGGTATTTTCTCAATTCTTGGACATTTTTTTAATGTAGAAATTGATAGTCTTTTTGTAACAGCATTGTTAACGGTTATTGGATTTTCTGTTCACGATACAATTGTTGTATTTGATAGAATTCGAGAAAACTTAAAGAAAAATATTTTAGGATCATTTGATGAAGTTGTGAATGATTCAATTTTACAAACCATGACTCGTTCTTTAAATACTTCTCTTACAGTAGTCCTTGTTTTGTTTACATTATTACTGTTTGGAGGAGAAAGTACAAAGTGGTTTATTGCAGCATTATTAATTGGCGTTGTCAGCGGAACATATTCTTCTATTTTTAATGCCTCACAACTATTAGTTGTATGGCATGATTGGTCTGTGAAGAGAAAAAAGAAGCACTAATTATTTAGCTAAACTTTCTCGGACAATTCTACTTACTAATCCACCGTCTGCTTTACCTTTAATTTTTGGAGATAAAAATCCCATGACTTTTCCCATATCAGAAGGAGCTGTTGCTCCGACTTCTGCAATAGCATCTTTTACCAATAATTTAATCTCTTCTTCTGTTAGTTGTTTTGGTAAATAGACAGCCAAAAGTGCCATTTCTTCTTTTTCTTTATCTGCCAATTCTTGTCTGCCTGCTTTTTCAAATTGTTCTATGGAATCTTTTCGTTGCTTTACTTGTTTGTCTATAACAGACATAACATCCTCATCTGTTGCTTCATAACCTGCGCCGCCTTTATTAATTTCATAATAAGTAATTGCAGTTAAAAGCATGCGAAGAACAGATTTTTTTAATTCATCTCTGGCAATCATTGACTGCTTTAATTCGTCATGTAATTGTTGTTTTAGCATAGATACATTATAGCAAAAACAAAAAAAAGATGTACTTAGTGCCAATCAATAGGCGATAATCCATGCTCCTCAAGATACGTATTACATTTACTAAAGTGATGATTCCCAAAAAATAGTTTTTCAGAAAAGGGAGAAGGATGTCCAGAAGCTAACACGAGGTTGTTTCCTCTATCTATAATTTCTCCTTTTTTTTGTGCATATTTCCCCCAAAGCATATAAACAACATGTTTTTTATTTTGGCTTAATTTTTGAATTGCTTCATCAGTAAATTTTTCCCAACCTATTCCTGCGTGTGAAGCTGGTTTATTTGCCAAAACTGTTAAAACACTATTTAAAAGTAATACTCCCTGCTTAGCCCACCTTGACAAATCTCCTGATGGATTAGGTGTTATTCGTAAGTCATTATGGATTTCTTTATAAATATTTTTTAAAGAGGGAGGCAGAGCTATGCCTTCGTTTACAGAAAAACAAAGACCATTTGCTTGACCTTTCCCATGATACGGATCTTGCCCTAAAATAACTACTTTTACCTTTTCAAATGGGCATAAATCAAAAGCGCGGAAAATATCATTTGGTTTGGGATAAACACTTGTTTTTAAATATAAATCTCGAATTTGGGAAGTTAAATTTTTCCAGTAATCTTTATTAAATGTATCACGTAACTCATTTTTCCATTGAGGATTTATTCGAACATCCATAAAATATATTATTGTTTAATTTCAGAGATTCGTTTTAATAGATAATCTCTGTTATTTTTTGAAAGATCTTCATCAACTTCTTCAAATAATTTTTGTAAAACTACTCCAACTTCTTTTCCTGGTTTCATATTAAGTTCTTTCATAATATCGGTGCCATCAACTGCTAAATCATTAATAGAAAAGGGAGCTGGTTTTAATTGTTCTTCTATTCTTTCTTTAAATTTTTTAAGTCTCCAACTTTCTGCTTTTTCTTCTGGTATGCCGCTTCCAAGTCGGTCTCCAATTCGTAAATCCATCATGTCTCGTACATTTTCTACGCCAATTCTTCGAATAAATCTTCTGACAGCGCTATCTGTAATATGTTCATCAACACTAAACATATGCCATCTGATAAGGTTTATAATTTTATTTCTGTCTTTTTTAGAAAAATGTAATCTGTTGCATATTTCATATGCCAATTTTGCCCCCGCAATTTCATGGTTATAAAAAATAACTAATCCGTTTTCGTCTTTTCCAACAACTCGTGATTTTCCAATATCATGAATTAACGTTGCAAATCTGACAATTGGGTCTTTTGAAGGGCAAAATTTAAGCGCTAAAATATTATGAGTAAAAACATCATACACATGATGCCTGCCAGGTCTTGCTTGAGACAATTTTATTCCTTCCATTAATTCGGGTAAAATATATTGCAGTAAATTTGTATTTTTTAACATCATTACTCCTTCGTAGGGAAAATCACTTGCAAGAATTTTTAAAAATTCGTCCCTAATTCTTTCACCAGAGATTAGCGGCAATAACATTGCATCTTCCTGAATAGACTTCCAGGTTGTTTCTTCAATGGTAAATTCAAGTTGCGTTGCAAATCTAATTGCTCTAAGAAGTCTTAATGCATCTTCCTTAAATCTTTTTGAAGCATTTCCAACTGCTCGAATAAGTTTATTTTCTAGATCTTTTTGTCCGTTGAAGTAATCAATTATTTTGTTTGCCTCAATGTCATAGGCCATTGCATTAATAGTAAAATCTCGGCGTTCAACATCTTCTTGCAAGGTTTTTCCCCATTCAACACCTGTTGGATGGCGGCTATCTTTATATTCTCTTTCTGTTCTATAGGTAGTTACTTCAACAACTTTATCTTGTTCTTGAATTTTTACTGGAATTCCAACTGTTCCGAATGTATTATCGTAAAAACCACGAGGGAATATTTCTAAGATTTGTTCTGGTGTGGCATTTGTTGTTAAATCCCAGTCCTTAACTGACTTTTTAAGACACATATCTCTTACGCAGCCACCTACCAAATAAATTTCAAAACCTTTAGCTTTAAATTTCTGGTAAATTTCTCGAATTTGTTCTGGCACTAATTGTTGCATACTGGTAAAATTATAGCATGAAGAAAACAAGAAAATGGAACATTATTCATAATAAAGAGGTAAGTTTGGTCGATGAAGTTATTTCTGTCATGTTAGAAAACAGGGGATTAACAAAAAAAGAAGAAATAGAACATTTTTTACATCCAAAACTTTCTGATGTCACAATTGAATCTGTTGGAATAGATACAGAGCAATTAGATAAAACAATAAAAAGATTAAAAAAGGCAATAAAAGAAAAGGAAAAAATAATTGTCTTTGGAGATTATGATGTAGATGGCATAACTGGTACTGCAATTCTATGGGAGACACTGCATGGTCTTTCTGCAAATGTTGTTCCATATATTCCTCATAGAGTAGATGAAGGATATGGGTTGTCTATAAAGGGAATTGATAATGTTTTAGAGCAAAATCCCGATACAAAAATCATTATGACCGTTGATAACGGCATTGTTGCCAATGCAGCAACAGATTACGCAAATAGTAAAGGAATTGAAGTAATTATTACCGATCATCATACACGCTCAGATACAGTGCCAAATGCATTTGCCATTGTGCATACAACAAAACTATGTGGTGCTGGTGTTGGTTGGATGCTATCACAGGAATTAAAGGGTAAAAAAGATACAGAGCATTTGGATTTGGTTTCTTTGGCAACTGTTGCAGACTTAGTTCCGTTAACTGGTGCTAATAGGGCAATTCTTAAAAACGGTTTGCCGTTTTTACAACAAACAAAGAGAATTGGGCTTTTAGAATTATTTGCAGAAGCAGGAATAAATCCAAATATAATTGGCGTTTACGAAATAGGACATATTATTGGGCCTCGACTGAATGCAATGGGAAGATTGGAAAGTGCGATGGATAGCTTGCGTCTTTTATGCACTAAAGACCCAAACCGTGCACGAATTTTAGCAAGTCAGCTTGGTATCACCAATAAAGAAAGACAATTATTAACACAAGCTGCAAGTATGCACGCAATTGCGCAATTTAAAACACATTTAAAATTAAAAAATGTATTGTTTATTGCCAGTGAAACCTATGAAGAGGGGATTATTGGGTTGGTAGCAGGTAAATTAGTTGAGGAATATTATAGACCGGCAATTGTATTATCTATTGGAGAAAAAGTAAGTAAGGCATCGGCAAGATCTGTTAGTGGAGTAAATATAATTGAATTTATTAGAAGCAGTTCAAATCTATTATTAAATGCAGGTGGTCATCCTATGGCAGCAGGATTTTCTGTAGAAACAGAAAAAATTGCGGTTCTTAAAGAAGTTTTAGAAAAATTATCAGAAGAAATTATTACGGAAGAACACTTAACACCAATTTTAAAAATAGATGTTACATTGCCCTTAAAACTTATATCTCAAAAATTATATGATACAATTTTGCAGCTTGCTCCATTTGGTATGGCAAATACACAACCTGTTTTTGTAAGTAAAAAAGTAACATTAGAAGATATAAGGGTAATAGGCCAAACAAAAAAACATGTAAAATTTAAAATTACACAAGATAATTCTTTGCCAATTGATGCAATTGCATTCAATATGGCAGATAGTATTAATCCTGCAAAAAATAATAAAACAGCAGATATTGTCTATACAATAGATGAAAACATATGGAATGGAAGAAAAACACTCCAGCTAAAAGTTAAAGATATTAACTTGCACTAGGTTTCCTTAATTGTCTTCTTACTGTTTTTCTTGCTTGTAAATTTTTTCAGCAAAAAAATTCTTCCTCGTGTTTTATCATATTGTTATACTTGCTTTGTGTATGGTTTTGGTGCTTTTTTATCTACACGTTCTCTTTTATCTTTCAATCTTTGTAAATTTCGTTCACTTTTTGGTAATTTCAATCCCGCTGGTGTTCTTCTCCCTTGACGTGAGAAAGGAAGTTCATAAACTGTTCTTCTTGTTATTGGAGCAACAACTTGTGCAGTTAATCCTTCAAATTCAATGTAAGTTCCTACAGGAGGAGTAATTCCTTGATCTTTTAACCAAAAATAAATTGCTAAGTGGCGTCTTGCGCGTAATTTATCTTCCATAGCTATTCTATATTGCTCTGTATCTGGTTCTGCGTCTGGCTCTAAGAAAACCCTTTGTAATTTTTCAGCATATGGAATCGTTGTGTTATTAAAAAAATCTCCCCGTGTTGCATGTAAATCTTTCATTAGCTGGATCTTAGAAGATTCGTCTGGAAACAATGCATTGAGACTTTCTAATGGCAAAAATTGCATATCTTGTCTTACGAGCTGTTCGAGCTGTTCAACATTCATGGCAAGAATAGGAGATAACGTCCTATCTACAACAGGCATATTTTGTAATCCCAATTGTTGTTCAAATCTTCTTTCTACTGGTTTTGCCATACATTGCTCCTTTTTCCAAAAAAAATCTCCCGCTTCTGGGGAGACTGCATTGTCCTATTTCTTACAACACATACCTCCCTAAAAAGGAAGAATTCGGTGGGTAAGAATAATAAAAAATTGAGATGCCATAATTGCTATAAGCTTACCATGATTATGGGTATATGTCAAGTAACCTGGTCTAATATCAAGGTATTGATAGATTCAAATATTATTATAAGACTACATATGTGTTAATTTTTTTTTAATAAAAATAGTTGTGAAATAAAAACCTACAGGGTAATTATTTGAGCCTATTGTTGCTGATTGGTTTTTTGGGTAGAATATGACTATCTATGAAAAGAATTCTTATTGCTCAAACTCCAGAACATATAGATGAAACTGTTGAGGTAACAGGTTGGATTCAAACTGTCAGAAAACACGGCAAAATTGCTTTTTTTGATATGTATGACAAAACCGGGCTTCTTCAGGTTGTTGTTGTTGCTCCGGAAAGGCTAACAGAAACACAAAATTTAGAACAAAGAACAGCAGTAAAAGTAGTAGGATTGGTGAAAAAAAGAGGAGAAAAATATGTAAATCCAAATATTATTACAGGAACAATCGAATTAGAAGCAACTGACAAAATTGAAATTATTTCTTCTTCCCAAATTTTGCCATTTGATATGGGTGGAAAAGATTTAAATTTAGAATTACCAACACTGTTAGACTATAGATCACTCACCTTAAAACATGAAAAAGTAAGAGATATTTTTATAATTCAAGCTGCACTGGCAAAAGAATTTAGAAAAGCAGCAGAAGAATTAGGTTGTACAGAAATTTTTGTTCCAACAATTGCAGCCGGAGCAACAGAAGGCGGAGCAGAAGTATTTAAAATAGAATATTTTAACCATGAAGCTTTTTTAACACAAAGTCCACAACTGTATAAGCAAATAATGGTTGGCGTTTTTGAAAGAGTGTATACCATTGCAAAAGCATATAGATCTGAACCATCTGTTACCACAAGGCACTTAACAGAGGCAACACAAATGGATATAGAAATTGGATTTATAGAAAAATTTGAAGATTTGTTAGATGCATTAGAATATGTGGGTACATCAATGATTAAAAGAGTAACAGATGCACATGAACATATTCTTAAAGAGTTTACTGTTGAGAAACCATTAATTCCAACAAAGATTCCAAGATTAACATTACGAGAAGCACAAGAAATTATTACCAAAAGAACAGGCAAAGATTTATCAAACGAGCCGGATTTAAACCCAGAAGATGAAAAAGAAATTTGTTTTTGGGCAAAAGAAACACAAAATTCTGATTTTGTAACAATTACTCATTTCCCAACAAAAAAACGAGCATTTTATACTATGCCAGACCCACAAAACCCAGAATATAGTTTGTCTTATGATTTGCTCTTTAGAGGTATAGAAATTTTGAGTGGAAGTCAACGTATTCATGACTATACACAACTTGTAGATGCTATGAAAAAGAAAAATGTAAATCCTGAAAATTTTGCAATGTATTTAATGGCATTTAAATATGGAATGCCACCAGAAGGAGGATTTTCTTTTGGACTGGAAAGACTTACGATGAAAGTATTAGAGTTGGCAAATATTCGGGAAGCATCGCTTTTCCCAAGAGATATGGAGCGTATTGATGAACGGTTATCAACACTTTCTCACGCAGATCAAAAGAATTCCTAAAAAAATAATGGGTTATAAAGCATACATTTTGCCCATTGTTTTATTTGTGGTTTTTATAGCTTCTTTTGGATTTTATACTCTTGTTGGTCAAATTATTCAAAATTCCAAACTTATTTCTGTTCCGGTTTCAGTCAATGGGCAAACTGAATATCCAATATTAACAAACAAAAATATTACAAGTATTTCTGCTGAAGCTGCAATTGTTATGGATAATTCATCAAAAGTTATTATTTACGCAAAAAATCCTGGACTTCGTTTTTCACCTGCATCAACAACAAAACTTATGACTGCATTAACCGCTTTGTCATATTTTAAGCCAACAGATGTATTAACAATAAAATCTGACGGAATTGTCCCTATAATTATTGGTTTTGTACCTGGACAAAAAGTTACATTCCTTAATTTACTAAAAGGAATGCTTATTCCATCAGGGAATGATGCCGCAATAGCAATTTCTCAAAATTATCCTGGGGGAGAAAATGCGTTTATTGCAAAAATGAATCAAAATGCCAAAAAATTTAGATTGTATAATACTCATTTTGGAGATCCAGTTGGATTAACAGATGATCAAACATATACAACAGTTGTTGATTTAGCAAGACTTGCGTCAATGGCTATAGCAAACCCGATTATTGCACAAATTGTTAATACATCTTATACAACGATTCAAACAGTAGATGGCAGGAATGTATACCCATTAAAAACAACAAATGATCTATTAGGACAATATGGCATTAATGGTATTAAAACAGGAACAACTGAAGAAGCATGGGAAGTGTTTGTGTCTTCGTTAGTAAGAAATAATCATACATTTATTATCATTGTAATGAGAAGCAACGATAGATTTGCAGATACAAAAGCTTTAATTAAGTCTGTTGTAGATAATGTTACTTACCAACCGGTGCATCTGTAATAGCGCTTACAAACGCATAGAAATTATTATCTCCTTGAAACACAATAACAGGCATTGCATATTGTTGTTGAGCTTTTCCTAAATAGTAGGCTAAATAAACATTTTTTATTGTAATGCTATTTCCTGAGCCGTTATAGCTTGCAATATATCCTTTATTAGCTTTTAAATCATCGTATGCTTGTTGAGCTGTTTTTATTGGATATGTTGCACTTTTATCTGTTTGCACAACTTGATGATAGAAATCTGCAGCAACTACTTGCGGTTGTGTTGTGCCGGCTGCAACCGAGATCTGCATTGTTGAGTTTGGTGTATCTGGATAAACAATAGGTAAGTTATTAATATTATTTTGGAAATAGTTTACTTGCAGAATCTTTGCATTTGACAAACTAATAGCTGAAACAAGAGTACTATTTTGAATATCATACAATTGTACTGATGTTTTAGATTCATCAATATCTGAAGGATAAGAAGAAATATTAGTTAAAAAAGCTTTTGATAAGCTTGTTGCTTGAATTTGAGAAGGAAGATTAATAGCAGCAAGAACAGTTGGGTCTGCCAAATAATTAGATGTAATAGAAAAATTGTGATTAACAATATTATATGTTATTTTTAGAAACGGACTTGTTGCTTGCTGCCATTGATATTCTTCAGATGAAACAGTTACTGCACTACCAGAAAAGCCATTTTGAGCCAATACTTTTTGAGCATCATCAAACGATAATAAATTTGCCTGAGGTTGCTGTATTGGATAAATAGTAGCTCTATCTGGCAATGTTGGAAGCGTTCCGGAAATAGTATTAAGTGCATAGGTAAAAGAGCCACTTATTGAGCTTTGAGGAAATGTTAAAGACGGTAATTTTCCAAAACTCATTGTTGGAGGTGTAGGAGGAGTTGGGAAAAGAGTATCTTTAATTGTTCCAAGAAGCCTTAAGAAAAAAATTAAAAAAAGTATACTTCCAATACCAATTGCAAAACCAATAAGCACTTTTCTTGTGGCTTCTGTAACTCTATGTAAGGTGGTCATACCTTGAGTATATAATTGCTTTAAGGTACAATGCAAGGAGCCTACAGATAAAAAAAATCTATGAAAACAGTTAGAACAAGAATTGCACCAAGTCCAACAGGTTTTCCTCATATTGGAACCATTTATCAAGCATTATTCGATTATGCATTCGCCAAAAAAAATAACGGCAAATTTTATGTGCGAATTGAAGATACGGATAGAGAAAGATTGGTAGAAGGAGCAGAAGAAAAAATTTTTGAAGCACTTGATTGGTTTGGATTAGTAGAAGATGAAAGTGTACGAAAGGGAGGACCCTTTGGACCATATAAGCAATCAGAACGATTACAAATCTATCAAAAATATGCCAAGGAATTAATAGAA
Source organism: Patescibacteria group bacterium (assembly GCA_036392095.1). Classification (GTDB taxonomy): domain Bacteria; phylum Patescibacteriota; class Microgenomatia; order Levybacterales; family UBA12049; genus PPGL01. The sequence goes on along the minus strand of DASVYQ010000156.1, from coordinate 15,410 downwards.
AGAGGTGGAGCATACTATTGTTTTTGTACAAAAGAACGTTTGGAAGAAGTTCATAAAAAACAAACAGAAAATCATGTCGCAACAATGTATGATAAGCACTGCAGAAATTTATCAAAAGATGAAATTGCAAGAAATTTAGCAGAAAATAAATCATACGTAATTCGATTAAAAATTCCAGAAAATACCGATATAGTTGTAACAGATGAAATAAGAGGAGAAATTCATTTTGATTCAAATCTGATTGAAGATGCTGTTTTATTAAAATCAGATGGATATCCAACGTATCATTTGGCAAGTGCAGTTGTAGATGATCACTTAATGGAGACATCCCATTTAGTAAGAGGAGAAGAATGGTTATCTTCTTTACCAAAACATTGGATTGCATTAGATTATTTTGGTTGGGAAAAACCATTATTTTTCCACACACCTGTTTTACGAAATCCAGACAAATCAAAATTATCAAAAAGACATGGTCATACAAATGTTGTTTGGTATAAAGAAGAAGGATTTTTACCCGAAGCAATTTTAAATTATTTAGCACTTATGGCATGGAGTCATCCAGCAGGTAAAGAAATTTTTCCAATGGAAGAATTTATAAAATATGTTGAATTAAAAGACTTAAAACCAGTTGGCCCAATTTTTGATTTAGAAAAATTAAAATGGATGAATGGTGAATATATTCGAATGCTTTCTGTTTTAGAATTAGAAAGAAAATTAATTGAGTTTTATAAAGAAGATCAAGAAGTAATGCATGTGCTTAAAAATAGTCAGCAAAAAGATACTCTTATTACACTTGCTCAAACAAGAATGAAAACATTAAAAGATTTTAAAGAATTAGTTATTCCATTACAAATAGACTTAACAGACGAGGAAAAACTCGTTATTAAAGCACTGCAAGAATCATTTGGAAAAATTTCAGATTGGAATAAAGATGTTATTCTTGCTGGAATTAGAGAGGTACTAGCTGCAACAAAGGCAAAAGGGAAAGTGTTATATAAAATATTTACCGGTCGAGAAAAAGGTTTACCCCTTCCAGATATGTTAGAACTTTTTGGAAAAGAAAAAGTTCTAAACGATTTGTCTAAAAAAGCATGAAGCATAAATTAGCAAAAATAACTTCTGTTGTTTTTCATCCAGTTATTTTTATTCTTCTTATTCCATTCCTTGTTGTCTATAGAGGGACAGCAGATGTGTTGTATGGTTTAAAATGGTTAATTTTTGTTTGTTTTTTTCTGTTTGCATCTCTTTTTGTTTTTTTTCTTCTTCAACCTGTTGAATTTTTAACTGATTTTGATATCTCAAATAGACAAAAAAGACCAATATTTTATACAGTCGGGTTATTATTTGCTATACTTTTTTTCTTAGCAGCCATTTCTCTTAAGGGAATATTTTTCCCATTAACGATTGTATCGTTAGGAATTATCTTAGGCATAATTATTTTTGAATTAGCTAATTTTTATTTAAAAGTAAGTATTCATAATGCAGTTGTTACTGCTTTTGCTATAACCTTTGGTATTTTGTTTGGATATTGGGCGTTTGTAGTTTTTGCTTGGCTTCCAATCCTTATGATTTGGTCCAGAGTAACCTTAAAAAAGCATACATTTTTAGAAGCGCTTACAGGGTGTATACTTGGAGCAGTAGTAACGATGCTTACTTTTGCTATTGCAAAAATGTTATTATAATAAAGATATGATACATCATAGAAAATTAGCTGAGTCTTTTAAATATGCATTCAATGGACTATGGCTTGCAATTTCTGAAAACCAAAATTTACGAATTCATTTCTTAGCAGCAATTTTAGTTGCAATACTTGGAGTAATTTTTAGAATAAATGCATTTGAATTGGGAATTTTGGGAATTACCATTCTTTTAGTTATTGCAGCAGAAATGATAAATACTTCCATAGAAGAAATGGTTGACTTAATTACAACAGAACATAGAAAAGAAGCAAAACGTGCAAAAGATGTAGCAGCAGGGATGGTTCTTGTTACAGCAATGGGTTCTATAATTGTTGGAATTCTTATTTTTGTCCCTCATATTTTAAGAATGTTCTAGTTACATATGGTTAAAACATTCACACTTTCAAACGGAATCAAAGTAGTTACCTACAAAATGAATCAGGTAAAATCGATACATGTTAATGTAACGGTAAAGGGAGGGAGTTTGGTTGAAGAAAAAGAAAAAAACGGCGTAGCACATTTTATGGAGCATATGTTGGTGCAAGGAATTCCATCATTTCCAAATGTAGAAAGTTTATCAACCTATGTTGAAAGTTTAGCAGGAAGTTATAATGCATTTACTTCTCAATTAACAGTTTCTTTTATTATTACTTTGCCTTTTATTCATTTAGCAGAAGCATTAAAGATTTCTTCAGAAGTTATGTTTGCACCTCTCTTTCCTGAAAATGTTATAGAAAAAGAAAGAAAAGCAGTTATAACAGAAATAACACAGCGAAAGGATTCTTTAGGATATAAATTAGGAAAAGAATTTAAAAAAACTCGTTTTATAGAAAATAGTGAAATTCAAAAAGAAATTGGCGGCAATTTAGAAACAATACAAAAAATAACAAGAAAAGATTTAATTGATTATTGGGAAAAATATTTTATTCCTGAAAACACATATATTTATATTGGAGGAAACTTTTCTGAGAAAAAATTAAGAAACTTTTTAGAAAAATATTTTGAAAAATATTCTGCTTCTAAAAAATTTAGTGGTTATCCAGCATTATCAAAAAATGATTTTGCGAATCGAAAAATTATTTTAAAAGAAGATAAAAAACTTGGAACAAATTATGTTGCACTTTCCTTCCCTTCAATAAATTTAGAAACACATTGGAAAGATATTGTTTTACAAGATATTGCTCTTACGACATTAGGACAATTACGAACGAGCAGATTATTTAAACTGTTGCGTTATGAAAAAGGATTAGTATATGGTGTTGGAGCGCAACGAGTTTTAATGCCAAAAATTGGATATGTAGATATAGGTTGCGAAACTGCAACAGAACATATTAAAGAGGTAATGACACTTATTACAAAAACAATTAAAGAATATATAACAAATGGTCCAACAAAAGAAGAATTAGAATTTGTAAAACATTATTACGTAAGTACTTGGCTTATGGCATTTGATAATCCGGCATCTGTAGCAGAATGGTTAGAAGAGGAGATTTTGTGGGAAGAAAAAGTAAAAATGCCGGAAGAGAATATACGTATGATTAAAAATATAAAGCAAAAAGATGTATTGTCTGTTATGCAGAAGTATTGGGATTTAAGTAAATTACAGTTGCTCATTCAAGGCCCACTAGAGTCTACTGATAGCCTTGAAAAACATTTTGAAGAGCTTCTATCTATCCTCTAATTCTGTATTTTTACCCTTAAATCTAGTAAAATAGAGGTGCATTGCCGAGTCGTCTAATGGTAGGACAACAGAATCTGGATCTGTTTATTGGGGTTCGAGTCCCTGCTCGGCAGCAAGCACGTGCAGCTAAACTGACCGTGATCTCTATTTAGCTTGACTTTGCTTGCTAAACCTCTCATTTTTACTCAAAAGTCCCGGACCGACCTGAGGCTAACTTTTACCCTCAACTTTTCTTAAAATTTGTCCTGGAGAATGAGGCTATGGTTGTGGGTTTTTATTGCCGCGGGAAGAGAGATTCGAACTAATTTTCTTATAAGAAATCTTCACTCAAAACCCTTATAAAATAGGTGTTGACAAATATATACATATATGTATAATATACGTATATATGTCTAACAAAACAATTTATGTAAGCGAAAAGGATGAATCTCTTTTTGAGCAAGCTAAAGAAATAGCTGGTGAAGCATTGTCCTCAGTTATTGTACGTGCGCTTCGAGAGTTTGTTTCCAGATATCAAGATAAACAGAAAGGCATGAAAGAGATTTCTGTCAAAGTAGGTGTACATGAAGCAGAAAGAGAACAAAAATTTGTTGGCACTTTAGTTGGGAAATGGAGTGGGTTTAGTGATGATAAAATATGGTTTTTGAAAGCATCAATCTACCGAACACAAAAAGGAAATTGGGCAATTCTTTTAGAAACAGTATGTAAAGCAAGTCTTCTTACAAATAAGAAAGACTGGAAAGAAAGCGGAGATTATCTTATTAATCCGCAAAAAAATGAATTAATTATTGGAAAATCACCAGAAGAACTAAAAAGCAAATTACCTCAAGAACTCTATATTTCTCTTGCTGAACACGCAAAACAATTTGAAAACCCTGTTGAATATCTCGATATATAAGGAGGTGAAATAAATGAATAAAGTTGATGAAAAACATTTTGAACATATCGCTGCAATGCAGGCAATAACCGATTACTCTTGGCATAGTTGGAATTCTCCAATTGGTTTAGCTCTAGGTCTTATTGGTATAGTGGTTTTTTTGAATGGATTTGTAGTACTCGCAATTTTAATAAAATTTATTTTTTTAATGAAATAATTTAGAGTAAATTTTACTGGTTTGTGAAGCTAGATTGAGTATTTCTTCGCGGCAGCCAATACGGACTATAACCCTAAAGCTCCGATCGAGACTATACGATCAAGTGGTCCTAGACCGGTTCACGCAGCAATTTAGACCGGTATTTTTAGCCTCAAAAAGTGAAATAATCTTGTTTTAGCCTCAAAATAGACTTTCCTCTTTTTTATGGCTAAATAGCCTCAATATCTCATAGTATCATTGACTTCTTCTGCACTATCTGGTATAGTGTTGTTAGCAGATTAAAGAATTGTATCTGCTTAATAGTAGACAATTTTGATTAGATAAGTTAAAGATAATAAGTATTACACAAGGTTTAAAAATTCGTATCTTTCTTCCTAACTCCAAATATACTTCACTTAAGCAGTTTTAATTTTTTAATCGCATTTTTATGAATAAACGTAGATTTAGAACAAGTAATTTTAAGCCAAACAGGAATTTTAGAAAAAGACCGCAGCAAAAATTCATGTCAAAAGATGAATTATTACAGGTAATGCAATCAGTTACTAAATCTAGAATAATTGACGAGCCAGAAGTTATACAAGAAAATCCGTCAGCATCTTTTGAAAGTTTTGGACTATCTCAAGAGGTTTTACAAAATGTTACAAGTAAAGGATATATTTCTCCTACACCAATTCAGGTGCAAGCAATACCCATGGTTATGTCTGGTCGTGACGTTATTGGCATTGCAAATACTGGAACTGGGAAAACTGCTGCATTTTTAATCCCTTTGGTAAATAAAATTTTACTTGATAAGTCACAAAGAGTGCTTATTATTGCTCCAACAAGAGAACTTGCTGTACAAATTAGAGATGAGTTAAGAAATTTTGCAAAAGGATTAGGAATATATGCAACATTACTTATTGGAGGTTTAAATATTAGAGCTCAAAAAGGAGAATTAAGAAATAATCCACATGTTGTTATTGGTACTCCTGGAAGAATAAAAGATTTATTGCAAGAAAATAGTTTTTCTCTTAATCAATTTAAAAATGTTGTGTTAGATGAAGCAGATAGAATGGTAGATATTGGTTTTATAGGAGATATTAAATATTTTATTTCTCTTTTGCCATTAGATAGACAATCATTATTCTTTTCAGCAACAATTTCTGGAAAAGTACAAGAAGTACTTTCTAGTTTTGTAAAAAATCCTTTAGTTGCTTCTGTTAAAAAGCAACAAACTTCTCAAAATATTGAACAAGATATTGTAAAAGTAGAAAACGGATATAAAAAAATTGATAAACTTCATGATTTATTAACTCAAGAAGGGTTTGATAAAGTGCTTATTTTTGGAAGAACAAAATGGGGCATTCAACAATTAACAGATGAACTTATTCAAAGAGGATTTAGAGCTGCAGCAATTCATGGAAATAAAAATCAAAATCAAAGACAGCGAGCATTACAACAATTTAAAAATAATCAAATTCAAATTTTGCTTGCAACAGATATTGCTTCTCGAGGATTAGATATTGAAAATGTTACCCATGTTATTAACTACGAAATGCCTGCTACAAAAGAGGATTATATTCATAGGATTGGTAGAACAGGTCGTGCAGATAAAAAGGGAAAAGCATTAACGTTTGTCTAAAAAATATTACTCCAAAGTTTGTTCACCACGTTCTTTTCTTTCTGTTGATTCAATGACACGTTGTCCAACAACAATATTATGTTTTGTTTGATCTGTTGTTCGAATTTTTAATATTTCTTTAAAAGTAAACCAGCGAAAAATGTATCCATTCTTTGGGGGAAAGTCTTCTAATTTGTTAACCGTTGCGTAGAATAAGGAATAATTTTTTAAATTTCCCTCTGTATAGGAATATATTTTATGTATATTTTTAACCTTAATATTTAAAGACTTTGATATGACATTCTGAAATATATCTTCCGGTTGTTTAGTCTCTTCATATTCCTTCTCAAACAATACCCAAGGAGCATCTATAGATTGAGGTTGTTGCAAGAGAATTAATTGAGAAGGCAGGTGGTAAATAAATCCACTTGCATAAAATCTTTTATGCATTGTCTATATTTTACCATAAAATGAGAAAAACTGCTTGCCTAATAATTTAATACGCTTTTAAGACGTGAATCTATGAAAATGTGATTAAAAATAAATGCAAAAATATTGAAATTTTAATTTATTTGTGTTGTTTCAAGAACAGGAAAGAGAGCTATGGAATGTTTGTCAGAACTTAAAGGAGTTTCACCAGATTTTGAAGAGGTTTTAAAAACACTTTATGATGTAATGCAAATTCTTATGTGAGAATTTAAAGACAAGATATAAACTACTTCTTAAAATGTTTAAAAAATTCCACTTGTCTTAATCTTTTTACTGCTTCTTCTCTTGTTTTGTAAGGACCGCCTAGATTTCTTTTTGTTTTTTCAGACAGAACATAATATCCGAGTTTTCTTTTAACTATCATACCCTTAGTATAGCAAATTCAAAAATTTGTAAATATGTTTTTATCACAAATATATTTCTTGCTTTTTAAATTTATTTGTTATGTAATAAATATATGCAGCCAAATGCACATAAGCATCTTATTAAAATTACCACACATACAATCCTTTTTATTATTGGAATTGTACTAATTGCGGTTATCTGTTTTGTTATAGGTTTTGGGTTGGGAGCGAGAAAATTAAATATAGAAAAAAATAATTCGACAACGATTCCATTACTTACTCCGCAGATTTCCGAAGAAGTAACACCAATAACAACACCTTCTACAACTCCATCAACACTTAATCCCGATGTAAGTTGTAATCAAGATAGTGATTGTATATTAGATGATACAAACAGAAAAACAGTTATGCAGATTTGTTGCAATAATACTTGCTCTAATTATTTTGACGCATCAGTTATTGCTGTTAATAAAAATTGGTTCCAAGGATATAAAGGAAGTGTGTGTTTTGTAAGACAATTATGTCCCATGTACGCCATGATGTGCACAAAAGAAGCAACTCTTAGTCATCAACAAGTAACAGTAGCTTGTCAAAATCATGTTTGTACCAAGGTAACCCAGTAACGCTTGTTTGTGGTAAAATAATTGCTAATGCAACCGCAAACATGGGTTTCTCATTCTTCTATCAGTGAATATTTACGTTGTCCCAGAGCTTATTTTTTAAAAAATATTTATAAAGATCCAAAAACCGGCAGAAAAATAAATATTATAAATCCTGCTTTAGCTTTAGGAAATGTTGTTCATGAAGTTTTGGAATCCTTAGCACAATTGCCTGTTGAAGAAAGATTTGGAGAACCACTTTTACCATTATTTCATAAAGCTTGGGCTAAAGTAAAAGGAGAAGCAGGTGGATTTACCAGTGAGCAAGAAGAAATGGAATTTAAAAATAGGGGAGAAATGATGATTCAAAGAGTAATAGATAATCCTGGCCCCCTACTTAATAAAGCAGTAAAACTTTCAAATCCGGATAATTTTATACCAAGATTTACTTTATCTGAAAAAGAAAATATTATTCTTTGCGGAAAAGTTGATTGGTTAGAGTATTTGCCCGAAGATGACAGTGTCCATATTATTGATTTTAAAACGGGAATGAATGAGGAAAATCCAAATTCTTTACAGTTACCAATTTATAGTTTGCTTGTTAAAAATTGCCAGAAAAGAAACGTTAAGAAAATAAGTTACTGGTATTTAGAAACAGATAATAGTCCTAAAGAAATGCCAATGCCTGATTTGGATACGGCAGAAAAATCTGTTTTAAAAATTGCAATGCAAATAAAACAATTGCGCAGCTTAGGAATTTATAAATGTTTAAAGATAGGTGGTTGTTTTGCTTGTAGACCTCTAGAAGCAATAATAGAGGGAAAAGCAAAATTTATTAGAACAAGTGATTACCAAGACATTTATGCTCTTATATAGAATAAATATCGCTTGACAAATAAAAATAACAGGATTATCTTACAAGAATCAGGTATATGTCCAGAATCCTCTTCGGAGTACTGGTACTAGGTATAATAGCCTTATCTGGATTGTTTCCACAACCCTCATATTCAGGTCATTCTCAATTCATCTATTTATTTCCAAAAGATGTTGCAGCAAAAAGCAAAACAAAATCAGTTTTAGGTATTACATCTAATCTAGTAAAAGTTTCTTCACCAACTATTTCCCAAAAACCTTCTGTAAAGTAACTTCATAGAGAAAAAGACGTATATTCTTCTGGTCAGAAAAATAATGTCCTTGACATAGAAAACACAGCTTTGTATTATGAAAAGGATGAAAAAATTCCTTATTGTATTAGGTCTTATATTTTTTGCCGTTGGATTTACTTCAACTGCTTCTGCTCAAGAAAATACTGTAAATCAAAATGAAATTACCCCAACTCAGGCAGTTAACTTAACAGTTACTCCATCTCCAATTATGCAGCTTAATGCAAAGTATCAATTAGCATATCCAGGCCTTTTACCAGATAGTCCTTTATACATACTTAAAGTGTTGCGAGATAAAATAATGGCGATGCTTATTACAAATCCTTCAAAAAAAGTAAATTTTTATTTATTACAAGCAGATAAAGGAATTGCAATGATTCCACTTTTAGTACAAAAAAATGAAATGAGTCTTGCAAAAACAACAGCTTTAAAAGCAGAGAATAATTATACATTAATTACGTTTGTCTATAAGTCTAATAATACAAAGCCTGATGCAGCAACATATAAAAAATTACTCTCAGCTGCTAATAGACATCAAGAAGTATTAGCTGGACTTCTTTCTAAAGTAAGTGCAGATGATGCAAAAGTCTTTCAGCAAGTAATTAATTTTTCAAAAACAAATGTAGAAGAATTGCAAAAAGTATATAATGGCATTCAATAATTCTCTTCGTTGACAGCCTCTTTTTCTCTTGACATACTATATTTGCTATATGTTTTCATCAACAAAAGCTTTACTTGCTAATAAAAATCTTACTAGTTTAATTCTCTCAATTTTTATTCCGTTATTTGTCTTGCTTCTTATGATTTTTGTAGCAATTTTTTATATGCAGTATAGAAGTAGGCCCGTTGTTACGCAAAATACAACAAAATCTGCACCCACAACAATTTCTGGAAGTATTGATTTAGATGGATATGTTCCTGACGGTTCATCCATAACAATTACGCAAAGATTAATGGGTCAAGGCTTGTTTACACCTGTTGTCTCTGGAATTGAAGCAAAAGATACAGCAGTTTGGGCATGGAATGCAGCACAATATGGTTTGGCATACGATTTACAAGCAAATATTATGTTAAATGGGAAAATAATTGCTCAATCAAAAATTCTAACTATTGCTGCTCCTGCTGAAGAAGAAACATTACGAATTGTTTCAGATATTCCAGCACCTTTAAAAACCTCAACAATTTCTGGAAAAATTAATTTAAATGGGTATGTTCCAACAGGTGCAACTATTACAGTTTTAGCTCGAAAAATTGGAGAAACAGATTATCAAACTATAACTTCTGGAATCTATCCATCAGATGGAGTTACATGGGATTTTAATAATGCCTATCAAGGGGTAACGTATGAAGTAGAAGCACTTCTTCTTCTTAATGGGGTTACGGTTGCAAGATCACAAAGTTTAGTTGTTGCAGCACCTGCGAATTATGAAGAATTAACAATTAACTCAACTGCAACACCTCCTGGTCCTACAATTGTTTCTATTTCTGGACAATTAGATGTAAATGGAGTTGTTCCCCCAAATAGTGTTGTTGTTATTGGAGAAAGAATGTCTGGAACACCTCAGTTTAGTATTGTTACAACGGGAATACCAGTTGTAGATGGAAGTACATGGATTTGGAATGCAGCAACTGCTGGGAAGTCATACGATATTCAAGCATATGTGCAAGTAGGTGGAGTTACTGTTTCACAATCGCAAATTTTAACCGTTGCAGCACCTGCACAAAATGAAATTTTAACATTAAATTTACCCTTACAACCTCCATCACCTCCGCAAAATTCTATGACTAATACCTGTGTTGGTAAAGGACCAAATGGTTTATGGCAGGTACAAATAAATTACAATATAAATAATGTTGTTTCATCAATACAGCAATATTCATTAACAGTTGGGACAAATACAGGGGGAAGCCAGCTGGTAAATATTACAACGCAACCAGCAAATATAAATGCGCCAAATCAAACACAATCGTATACAACTGGATATCTATTTACGGAAGGCCAAACATATTTTGCACAATGGGCGTATGCAACATGTAGTAATTGCAGTAATTTTTCAAGTTATTCTCCTTCTTTGCAATTTTATTGTCAAACTCCTCCAACTACTATTCCAACACCGATTCCATCTGCCACACCGATTCCGACAAGTATACCAGTTCCATCTGCTACACCAGTTCCGCCAACCGCAACATCTATTCCATTAAGCCCGACTCCACCTCCTCCAACGAATGGATTATTAAAATAATCCACTAAATTGCTAAAACTTTTCTTAAGAAAAATAAATACAAAATTTGTTAATTGTAATTTACATTCAGAAATTTTTTAGAAACAATTGTTTTTGTAATAACGCAGGGTTATCATCCAAATATTTTAGAACAAAGTGAAATTAGATTTATTTACGCATGCAGTTGGAGGTTTATCAGAAAATGATTTTATTATGTCAGCAAAATTGACACTATTTAATAGTCTCCTAATTATCCAATAAAAAATGTGAAGAAATAAATAAGAGAACTTACTGAAATTGCTAAAAATGTTATTGTAAGAATAATATTCACAAATCTATTATTTGCATAATTTCCTAAAAGTTTTTTGTCATTAGAAAGAACGAAGACAAAAATTAAAATAGGCAATAATAAAATTGCATTTACTGCCTGAGAAATGACGAGAATAGTTAATAGTGGCATAAAGGGGAGCAAAACAAAAAGCGCACCGACAATAAGAAGAAATGCGAATAACCCATAAAATTGAGGAGCATCTTTAAAAGAGAAATTTAGTCCCGATTCAAAACCAAATGCCTCGGTAATAACATAAGATGTTGAAACAGGGACAAGTGCTGCGCCAAAAATAGAAGCATTTAATAATCCGAATGCAAAAAGAGCAGAAGCAAATTTACCAGCCAATGGTTCGAGTGCCAAAGCTGCATCTCTTGCATCAACAATTGATTTTCCATGAGAGAAAATTGTTGCTGCACATGCAACAATAATAAAGAATGAAATAAAATTAGTTAAAAATGAACCAAAAAACACATCTCCACGTTCCACTTTAATATCTTCTTTAGAAAGTTTTTTATCTACAACATAATCTTGGATAAAAAATTGTCCCCAAGGTGTTATGGTTGTTCCAATCAATGCAATAAGAGTAATAACATATGTTTTATTAAAGTTGAATGAGGGAACAATTAGACTTTTAATTCCCAAACCCCAGTCTGGATGAGCTAAAAGTGCAGAGATAATATAGACAAGATAAAAAGCAGAAGCTACCAAAAATATTTTTTCTAATTTTTTAAAACTCCCTTTTACAACCATAAAGTAGATAACAACTGCAAGTATTGGAATCGAAATAAGTTTATTAACACCAAAAATATCTAATGCAGCAGCAATACCCGCGAATTCAGCAGCAATTGTTCCAAGATTGGCTATCATTAAAACAGCCATAATAAATGTTGTCCATTTAATACCAAACTTCTCACGAATCAATGAGGCAAGTCCTTTTCCAGTTACCAGGCCCATTCTTGCTCCGACTTCTTGAGTAATGGCTAAAGAAAAAGTTGTTAAAAATAACACCCAGAGCATGGTATACCCAAAATTTGCTCCAGCTACAGAATATGTTGTAATACCACCTGCGTCATTATCTACTGATCCTGAAATTATCCCAGGACCAATGATTGCTAAAACCGGTAACATTCGTATAAAAATATTTCTAAATTGTTTCATTTTGTTGATTTTGCTCCTCAATACGTTTTAAAAGATCGTCAATACTAATAATACCAATTGGTTTTTTCTCTTTATCAACAACAGGAAGAGCCCGTAAGTTATATTCAGCGAAAATCTTAAAGATTGATTGAATATCTTTATCTGGGGAAACAAATTGTCTGTCTTTAACAATATCTCTGAGAATACCTATTTGATCTGAGTGAATAAGATCTTTTGTTTTTACAGTTCCCGCAAGTTTCCCCCCACCATTTGTTACCAAAATAGTTTCAGGAGCAAAATCGTAATAAGAGAGGGCTTTAAGAGTTTCTTTTACTGTTTTTGCGCTATCAAATGATAAAAAAGTCGGATGCATAAGTCCTCCTGCAGTATCTTCTGAAAATGACAATAACTTTTTAACTCTGTTTGCTTTTTCAACACCAAGTGCTTCTTGAATTTCTTTATTCTTAAGAGGATTTAAATAATTTAAAATATCTGCAAGTTCTGATGTATGCATTTTCGTTAGAACTTCCTTAAATCCAGAAACTGGGAGCTCTTCAAGAATAGAAATTTGGGTCTGATTATCTGCTTCTTCAATAGCACGAGCAGCTTTGTTTGCATCAAGTGCAGCAACGATTCCCAAACGTTCTTTGGTACCTACATCTTCCAAAATATCTGCAAGTTCTGAAGGATGTAAAGAATTGAGTTTATTTTGAGTTAGCTTTATTTGGACATTGCCTGTTTGGTAGTCAAACGCTTCTATAAATTGCCATGGGATAATGCGTGGCTTAAGAGGAATTAAAGAAAGACCAAGTCTATGCAAAACACCATAAAAACCAATTTCAATTCCTGCAACTTTAAGTTCTTCTGTATTATCTAAGACAACATCATTTACTCGTACTAAGCGTCGGCCATCCATATCTATTACTTGTTTATCCATTAAATCTTCTGATAAGTAAAAATCTTTATGGTCATAGGGAAGAAGTGGAATATGAGGAGTAGATAATTCTATATGGTTGCCTACAATCTTCACTGCATCCGGAGAAATAGTAAGCTTTTTCTTGTCACGCTTAATTTCAATTTTAGAAATTGGAGGCTGAGGTCTATTCGTAAATACTGCAAGATCGATAATCTTCCCAAAAGGTTTCTTTTGGAAATATACAGTTTTTCCAAGTAGTTGACTTAGATACATCATAGATGGTTTAATTGTATGAGCCTAGTTCTACGATTGTCAACGTGGAATTATTACAAAATAGATATAGTATTTTCCTCTATTGACAATTAGCAGACGGCTATGATAGAGTGCTAAATACAGGCAGAAACGATCTTAAATCTGCCGCTGAAGATATATACTTATGGACAGAGTTATACCAATAATCCCAATTAGAGACGGCATCATTTTCCCAAATACAGATTCAGTGCTAACGTTTGGAAGACCAAAAAGTTTAGCAGCATTAGAATCTTCATTCCAAGGTGAAAGAATTGTTTGTTTTGTTTTGCAAAAAAATGCAAGACTTAACGATCCTACAACCGATGATTTATATGAAATTGGAACATTAGCTCGAATTGAGAGAATGATTCGAACAAATGGAGAAATTAATGCACAAGTTAGAGGACTTTCAAGAGTAAAAATTACTTCCTATGAAGATCATCAATCATATTTAATGGGCCATGTTGTAGAATTGCCAGACATTTTAGAAGATACTCCAGAAGTGAAAGCTCTTTGCAACCACATTACTGCAGAATTTAGAAAAGCAATGAATCTTGGAAAATCAGCAGACTTTTTGGTCTTTATGAATATTATGTCTGATAATTCTCCATCTGAATTAGCAGATTTAGTTGCTTCAGTTCTTGATTTAAAACCTCAAGAAAGACAAGCTCTGCTAGAAATGACAAATGTTAAACAACGACTTGAGAAAGTAGCAGAATATTTAGGTCGAGAAATTAAAGTATTAGATTTAGAGAGAAAAATTGCTTCAAAGACCCAAGAAAGATTTGAAAAAGGTGCAAGAGAGGCGATGCTTAGAGAAAGACTCAAAACTATTAAAAATGAATTAGGCAAAATGGGCGAAGAAGGCGAAGAAGACGAAGTCGGGGAAATTAAAGAATTATTAGAAAAGACAAAAAAGGCAGGAATGCCAGAAGATGTAGAAGAGAAAGTACGAAAAGAAATTAAAAAGCTTTCTCAAATGAATCAATTTAATCCAGAAGCAGGGTATGTAAGAAACTATGTTGAATGGCTAGTCTCACTTCCATGGAGTAAAGAAAGTAAAGATGAAGTAGATATTAAAACAGCAGAAAAAATATTAGAAGAAGAGCATTTTGGTCTTAAAAAAGCAAAAGAGAGAATTATTGAATATTTAGCAGTAAGAAAGCTTTCAGGAAAAATGAAAGGACCAATTCTTTGTTTTGTTGGTCCTCCTGGGGTAGGAAAAACATCTATTGGGAAATCTATCGCAAAAGCGCTGGGAAGAAAATTTGTTAGAGTTTCCTTGGGAGGAATTCGAGATGAAGCAGAAATTAGAGGACATAGAAGAACATATGTCGGAGCTTTACCTGGTCGCATTATTCAAGGAATTAAAGATGCAGGTACAAAAAATCCAGTCTTCATGCTTGACGAAATAGATAAAGTCGGTGCAGATTTTAGAGGAGATCCATCTTCTGCACTTTTGGAAGCATTAGATCCAGAACAAAATAATTCTTTTTCAGATCATTATTTAGAAGTTCCATTTGATTTATCTAATGTTATGTTTGTTACAACAGCAAATGTATTGGACACAATTCCACCAGCTCTTAGAGACAGATTAGAAATTATTTCTTTTGCAGGGTACACACAAGATGAGAAATTTAATATTGCAAAAAATTTCTTGTTTAAAAAACAACGAGAAGCAAATGGTTTAACAGAAAAACAAATTGAAATTACTGATGAAGCATTAAAATTTGTTATCCAGCATTATACAAGAGAAGCAGGAGTAAGAAATTTAGAAAGAAAGTTAGCAACTATTTTTAGAAAAGTAGCAAAACTTGTTGCTGAAGGAAAGAAAAAAGAAGTAATTATTACGGATAAAATGGTT
>DASVYQ010000155.1:0-4676 GCA_036392095.1 Patescibacteria group bacterium | reverse complement strand
GAACAATACTTTCAAATATATCATTACTTATAAAAAAAGCAGCTGCGGTAAATTGTTGATTTTCTATATATGTTTTTACTCTCTGTAATTCTTCTGTAAATAAGTCATACTCATCTGTATTTAAAAAAGATGTTATAGCCTTTTCAAGATCTTTTTTATTTATATTCTGACTATTATATAGATATAAGGACAAGATAGGAATTTTTTTATTTTCTATAGATCCCAGCTTCTGAAGTTTTTTTTGAATAACTTGAGCTGGTAGAGGTATCATATTTTGTTCTAAGAGTTATAAAAAATCCTCTAACAAGAGGATTACTGCTTAAAAATGCCTTTGGAGGGCTTTGCACCCTCATTTTCATCAACTTTTTATAAATAAAATTTCTTTTATCTATGTAGAGCTAATGCGTTCTATTTGTGTAAACTAACAAAGGCTTATGTCTCAAAGAACATTTATATCTTTGCTCTTTTAAACAAACTCTGCAGTGAGAATAGTCACTAAGTTATTCTTTCGAGGATTTTATTGAATTAGTCCCTTATTATCTGTAATAATGCCATAGTCATCTCTATAATTCATATCTTTATCTGCATCTTTTTTATCATCAGCAGGAGTCATTTCAATAAAATATAACTCTTGTCCTGCCTTAAGCATGTATTGTTGATTTTGATCATCTGAATCTTTAGGAGTTAATGTAATTACTGTAGTCCCATTCTGTTGTGTTTGTGTTGTAACAGCAAACCCAACTATTGCTTTTTTAGCATCATCAGACAGATTATTTGGATCTATCTTATGTACAAATTTTGCCATTGGAGAAGTAAGTAAATTATCACCTTTTGTTAAAAATACTAAAGCAGGTCTTGGAGTAACCGTTGGTATTGCTTTTGTCTCAGCTAATTCTTGTGCTGTTTTTGTAATTACCTTCTTTGTAAGAATGTAGCCTGTTTCTACAATAACTATAAGCAGTAGAAGGGCAATCGCAATATTTCTTTTCATTTTAGGATTGTTTTAAAGCTGCTTCAATTGCCTGTTGGAAGGCACTATATGGTTCTGCACCAACAAGTGGAGTTCCATTAATAAAGAATGTTGGAGTACCTGAAACATTCGCTTTTTGACCATCATTATAATCTGCTTGCGCTTTACTATCATCTGTTTTGTTATCTAAGCAAGATCTAAATTGATCACCATTCATTCCAAGACTCACTGCATCTTGAGTTAATGTATCGGTATTATACATAGACGTATCTGTTTCTGATGGTTGATTTTTGTATAAAAAATCATGGAATTCCCAGAATTTTCCCTGATCATTTGCACATTCTGCTGCATCTGCTGCAACATTAGATGCAGGACCTAAGAATGGAAATTGTCTAAAGGCAAATTTTACTTTTCCTGTATTTACATAATCTTTAAATACTTGTGATTCTGTATTTGTAAAGAATTGCTCACAGAATGGACATCGAAAATCTGCAAATTCAACAATAGTAACTTTTGCATCTTGACTGCCTTTAACAGGAAAATGACCTACTGCAACGTTTTGTTTTTGTGCTGGCTGTTGTGGTTGATTTGCTCCTTGTTGTTGTGGTTGTTGTTGTTGGTTAGGGACAGCGTTTCCTAAAGCATTATTATTTGCTGCATTCTTTTCAAGATATTGTACTTTATCAATAAGCATTCCCAAAAAAAATGCTGCAATAATTAAAAGAATTACCATAATTGGTGTATAGCTAAAACTTTTTGGAAAACTAAACTTAGGTAATTTTGAAAAAAATATCTTAAAAAAATTCTTTTTTGTTATTGCTTTCACTTCAGGGGTTTCAACTTTTTTAGCTACAACTTTTATACGTGGCATAGTACAGCATAGTGTAATAATAATACAAATTACTTGTCAATAGGTAATTTTATTATACTTTCTGTTTTTATACGTGAGATGTATTTATACCAGCAGTATTAGTAAGTTCTTCATGTTCCCAATCTTTTACATCTAATCTTTTGATTGTGTATTCTTTTTCTCTTTCTTCAAAAAATGTATGTAAGTTTGCTGCATTAAATTCATTTATGTCATCTTTTTTAAACCAAAGAGCTTCGCAGGTATCACATAAATATGCTGTTTCTTTTGTTTGGATAAATTCAATTTTATTTATTTTTCCTTCCTTGCATTTAGGACATACCATATTAGTATAAGGATACGCAGTTTATTTTTTTCTTCAGTAACATTTGTCACAGATTATCTTATTGACAACATATCTATATATCTGACCATAATAGAATATGCCAAAAAAGGTAAAAAAATCTAAAAAAATTAGGCTTCATAAACATAAATCAGACTCGTATCTTCTTATTCGATATATTGGAATTGTTTTTGCCATTGCACTTTTCGTTATTGCGGGCAAATCGTTAGCAACTGCAGCAAATACGCCACATGTATTAGGAGCACAAACAGGACCTTTATTAGCAGATACTGGCGATGCTCAAGATGGACAACAACAAGATCATCCTGATCAACAACAACCGCAACAAAACCAGCAAGATAGTCAACCAAAACAAGACACGCAAAAACCAAGTCAAGATACTCAGCAAAATCCAACACAACAAGGAGACACTACACAATCATCACAACCACAAGATAATACGCAAGTTGATTGTGTAGGGCCTGACGGAAAACACTTTACAACTGATTTCCATAATTGCCAGCAGTTAAATCAACAATGGGGAAATTCTCGATTTACATTCACCTCACTCTCTTCTCCATCTAAATCAGAGCAACCAGAAGCTCAGCCTTCAGAAGCCCCTCAACAACCAGAAACAAAAACAATTGAAACACCTAAATCTCAATTAGAATTACAAACAGAAAATGGCCAAATGCAACTTAATTTAGAAACACCAAGTGGTCACATAGAGCTAAAACGTCAGGATAACGGATCTGTACAACTAACACTTCATCAAGAAGGAGGCCAAGAAATTCAAGTGCAATCCAATCAACTAGATCAATTAAATCAGCTTCTTAAAGAAAAGGATTTAGAAATTGGTACTGGCTCTGCAAATAAATTAGTTATTAAGTCACAAAATGTAGAAGCAGAAACAGCACTCCCATTAACAATTGATCCTTCAACAAAATCTTTAGCTGTCGCCACATCTGGTGGGACAACAACTATTATTAATCCTAGTCAAGCAGTATGGAATGTTTTATCTTCAAAAACACTTTCTAATATTCTTTCAGTTGCCGATACCAATACTGCAAGTGCCGGAGCAGCAAGTAATATGATTGCCCTAACAACACTTAATAATCAACCTGCGTTTGAAATTCAAGGAGTAACAAACAAAAAATTATTAGGTATTTTCCCAATTGGTTTTGCAAAAACTGTGTATATTGCTGCAGACAATGGACAAGTTTTACAAGTTAACCAGTCATTCTTAAATCAATTATTACAAATACTATCTTTTTAATAAAGAAACAACAATATCATCAGATATTTGCGGAAAATCTTTATAATAATCTCCAACTGCTCCTAAATAATTTTTATCAACATCTAAAGAGACAACTTCATCTACTTCTTTTTGTAATTCCTTTAGAATATCTTGCGGCATAACAGGTACTGCAATAATTATTTTTTTAGGATTTTGGGATTTTATTTCAGCAATCGCTGCTTTTATAGTGAGCCCAGTTGCTATACCATCATCAACAATAATCACAATTTTATTTCTGGCAGAAAGCGATTTTTTATTGCCCATATAGACTTCTCTTCTTCTTTTAATCTCACCCATTTCTTGCACGACTTGATCTCTTAACCACTCTTTATCTACTAATAAAAGATCCTTTTTGTTCGCAGTTATATTTCCAGTTTCTGAAACAACTGCCAATGCATATTCTTTTTCAAATGGATGCCCGATTTTTCTGGTTAAAATAATATCTATTGGAATATTAAGTTTTTTTGCAATTTTATAAGCTGTTACAACACCACCTCTTGGAAGAGCATATACAATTGTTTCTTGTGAAGCATATTTCTTTTGAAGTAATTCTGCTAATTTTTCTCCTGCCTCTTCTCTGTTTTCAAAAATCATACTTATTTTATTGGGATATCAAACCAAAATGTACTTCCTTTCCCTTCTTCACTGGTAAATCCTATTTTCCCTCCATGAGATTCTATAAAATTTTTTGCAATATATAATCCTAGTCCCGATGCATCAGGTTTCATAATAGCGGCATTTGAAGCCCTATAAAAACGGGTAAATATATACGGCTGCTCATCTTTTGGAATACCTATTCCTGTGTCTTTAATTTCAAAATGGATATTCGTTTCTGTTTGAGAAATTGTTACTAATATTTGGCCTTCATCTTTTGTATAGATAAGGGCATTATCGGCAATTTTTTCCAATGCTGTTCTAATTTTTTCCGTATCAATAAAAATTAATGGCATTATTGTTGGTGGTTTTGTAAGAGAACACGCAATATTTTTTACTTTACATTTTTCTTGATATTCAATTTCTACAGATTCCCACAAACTAATAAAAGATGTTTCTGATTTATCTAATCGTACTTCTCTCCCTTCTTCTATATCTAATGCCGTAATAAGATCATTAATTGTTGAAATTATTTCTAAATCTGCTCTATGACTTTCTTTTATAAGTTGTTTCTGTAAATCAGATAAATGATCATGTTCACTTAAAAGACTCTCCAGTTGCCATC
>DASVYQ010000154.1:0-15263 GCA_036392095.1 Patescibacteria group bacterium | reverse complement strand
CAGCATAGGCTGGGTAATTTTATTAAAATGTTTAAATTCAAAATTTGGCTGCATAAAATTAAATATCCATGTATTAGAATCGTGTTTTGTATAATGCCAAAATGTTTTTGCACTAACAGGAGAATTACTCCAAAGTTTTACTGGCATTAATTCATTTTCTTTTTGTTTGTCAATTAAATTTTTGGCTCTAATCGAATGTTCTTCCCAAAAAGGTACAGTTGTTTTCAATAGAAATTGAACATCACCTGGAGAGAGTAAAATAACTTTGGAAATAGTATACTTTGGATTATTTGCAAGATAAAAACAAATTTTATGAGGACCCAAACTATGACCTTGTAGAATAATCTCTTCGTATCCCATTTGAGAAACATATGATATTACTCCATTAATATCCATCACTGCTTCCTCTATTTGTTCAAAAGCTGCTCCCCTTGTTACCCAATCAAATCCTGTAGCAGACTTTTTTAATATATCTGCCATATAATCATGCCCTCTGTTATTAAAAGTTAAGAATGCATATCCTTGAAGTGGATAAGTATATCCCATCGCAGTTACAAAATGATTTTGAACGAAATGCCCCTCTTTTCCATGTAAATGAATCACAATCTTTTTAGTTTTCTTCTTTGGCTCAAATAAAATACTGTCCAATTCCAAACCATCTTCTGCGTATATTTTGTGTAAACTAACATCAAGCGCCTCTGGTTTTGTAAACATATGCAAATTATACCAAATTAACTAAATTCTGGGGTTATAGAAGATCTTGCATGATTTTTGAATAAAAAACTAAGTGGCAAGAAAAAAGCTACTCCCAAAAAACTGGTAAAAATTACTTGCAATACAAAATTTGTACTCCCAAAAAGCAACAAATACAAAATACTACCAATGCATGACATAGCCAACACAAATGACATACTTTGTAATTCAAATTTTTGTTCGTATAAAAATAATAATAAACAGAATCCCACAAAAAATATGGCATGCAGACCAAACACTGTCAAATGAAGACTATCCAAAATAAATCCGGCAACAATTGCAATAATAAATACCCATTCTTCTCTTGTTAAAACAACAAATAACAAAATCCATAATAAAACAAACGGTAAATCTATAATTGTTGTTTCTAAAAGAATGCTAAAAATAAGACCCAAAAAAAGAATAATAAGTTTCATTGTGTTAATGCAAAAACAGTAGATAATCTAGTAACATCAACAAGCATTTGTACACTTGCCTTCTGAAAAAGACTGCTCGGATTTTTGTCTATTGATGTAATTTTTCCAACAATAAGTCCCTGAGGAATTCCCTTACCGTCAAATGACGTTTCTCCTGTTGTAACAACCATATCGCCAACTCTTAAATTGTCAGAAAGCAACACATTGTCAAATAAAATTTGTCCTGACCCCTGCCCTTTAATTATCCCCACCGCTCCGGTTTGGGCAGTTTTTGCAGTAAAAGAGATATTGTCGCTACTAACAAGTGCTACTTTTGCATATCTACTATTAATTGCCGTTATTTCTCCAAGAAGCATATCTTTATACACTATTGGCATATTTACTTGCATGTTAGCTGTTGCAGCAATAATAAGTCCTTCAGGACTACTAACACCCGGAATAAATTGAGGCATACCAACAATTTCTGCAGGAATAACATTTTGCGAAATTGGATTTGTTGTTTGAAACTGATCACGAAGTGCTTTATTATCTTGAGCAATTACTTGCAACTTTGCATTTTCTGCTTGCAGTTGCACAATTTGTTGCTTTGCTTTTTCTAAATCAGATTGTGGTTTTATGTTTTGTGAAGAATGCAAAACTGTTTTTTGCAATGGAGAAAATACAAATTGAATGGCACTGCTTATTCCAGTACCAACACCTGTTTTGGCAAGAAGAAGTGCCAAAATTGCAATAACTGCACAGATGATAAAAACAAAGACAACTCGTTGTCTTTTTTGCATAGACTCAACTTAAGCCCCCGGTTACTTTTACTCGAGAAAGCAAATGTATATCTCCTAAAACTTTTCCTGTTCCTCTAACAACTGTTGTTAATGGATCTTCTGCCAACAAAACAGGAATATGTGTTCTTTCAACTAATAATTTATCAAGTCCTGGCAAAAGTGAACCTCCACCGGTTAGTAAAATTCCATGTTCTAAAATATCTGAAGTTAATTCAGGCGGAGTTTCCTCAATAACTTCTGCAATTGATTCTATAATTTCTGCCAAAACGGGTGCTAATGCTTCTCTAATTTCTACTTCTGTTACTCGTAAACTTTTTGGGAGTCCTGTTTCTATATCTCGTCCTCTTACAATTGCCATTTTTTCTGCTGTTTCTATATTTTCTGAGAAATCTTTGTCTTCTAATTTTTCTTTTTCTTTTTTTGCTTTTGGTTTTGCAACTCTACTGTCATAAGCACTGCCAATTTTAATTTTTACTTCTTCTGCTGTTTTTTCTCCAAGCAAAAGTCCATGACGAAGTCTAATATAGTGCAGAATTGCTTCATCCATATTATCTCCAGCTATTTTTAACGATCTATTTACAACTATGCCTCCTAAAGAAATAACAGCAATTTCTGTTGTTCCACCACCAATATCTACAACCATAACGCCTGTTGGCGCAAAAACAGAGACATCTGCACCAATTGCAGCTGCCATTGGTTCTTCAATTAAGTATGCTTCTCTTGCTCCGGCACTAAGTGCTGCTTCCCAAACAGCACGTCGCTGTACTTCTGTAATGGCAGATGGAATTCCAATAACAACTTTTGGATGAATAAAAGATTTTGATAATAACGATCCTGTTTGGTGAACTTCTTGAATATAATGCGCAATCATTGCTGCAGCTGCATCAAAATCTGAGATAACGCCGCCTCTTAACGGTCGCACGGTTTCTATTGTTGTTGGAGTTTTTCCAAGCATTTTTTTGGCCTCTGATCCTATGGCAATAATTTGTTTTGTTTTTTTATGTCTTGCAACAATAGATGGCTCTCTTACAACAACGCCTTTCCCCCTAACCCACACCAAAGTATTGGCAGTTCCTAAATCTATGCCAATGTCGTGAGAAAAAATTGAGAAAAATGAATCAAAGATTTGTTTCATGGACGTAAGTGAGATTAGTTGTATGATAACACGTTGAGTATAGCTTGCCAAGTAGAGACAACCGATTACATTAATTTTGCAATTTGTCCTGATAACTGTTGTGATTCATCGCTAGATAATTCTGTAATATGTTTTTGCAACTCAACTTCAAATGTATTCCCTTTTCTAACAGTTACAACAAGAAGTCCTGTTGGGTGCAAATGAATAATTCTCATACGCTCAGCTCCAATTGCTGAATAAAAACAAATATCTAATTCCAAACCTTGCAAATTTACAATATCCATTGGCGTAGAAAGTAATTGCAAAGTAATTGCTGCTTGTTTTGTTTTCCTTAAATCAATAACCCGCATATCGGGAAATCCTGGGATTTTAGATGAAGGCATAGTACTAAATACAAATAAAGCACGTTGCAACTCAATAATTGCAGCATTTGCTTTTTGGTGTATTTGCTCTTGTCTCACAATTGCTTCTTGACGTAAAACACTTATTCTTGAATCACTTGTCGCTAATCCTCTTTGTTCAAGTTCTGCTGCAATATCTCTAATCTGCAATTGTCTTCCTTTAACTGCTGCGCGCAATAATATCTCTTGAATAGCTGCAATTTTTGCTTCTTTTTCTGCTACAGCAGGATCTGTAGGTTTCAATTCTGGAATTCCAATTTCTTCTCTATGTCTGTCAACAAACATTCTTAAATTTGATGGCGAAAATGTTGAAAAGTGTTGTGCTAATATTGTATAAATTAGTCGGATATCTCCAATATATTCGCTTACTACTCTTTTCATTTCTAAAACAGTTGCAGCAACTTGTTCAGAACTTTGTCTTTCGCGTAAATCACTTACTCCTTCACGTCTATATCTTCTTACTGTACTTCCAGAAAGTCCTAAAGAATCTGCTGCTTCATCACTATTAGCTTCTGTTGCCCCTGCAACAAGAGCTCTTGTTAATGTTGCTCTTTGAGATCTTACTCCTACTGTAAGAATTCCATATCTTGTTAATTTTTTAACTGCAGTATCATATCTTTGTAAAGAGTTTCCTTCTGCTTCTTCATGCAAATAAACTGGTAATTGTTTATCCATTTCTGCATAAGTTAATTGTGTATGAGTAAAAACCCACGCTTCGAATTCAGAGATAAAGCGTTCTCTACCTGTATGATTAAAAATATTTACTGCCCAATCAACAAGCAAAGAAAATCTATCAAATCTTTCCTGTAGCGCTTCTCTTGTTGCAGTTGCTCTTTCTTGAACAGAGGTATCAACACCAAAATCCTCTGGGAAAATGGCGAGTGCACCTTCTCTTTGCATAAGCAATGATGCCAAAAACAACGCTTTTTGTTCGTCTCCTAGCCGAGGAAGTGCATTTGATAGTAGAAGTCTTCGACCAATTCTTAACTCTGCTGGTTCTGCAGCCAAAAGACCAGGATAATTTTGTCGCAGATAAATACTAAATGGATCAGCTGGATTTTCTGTACTAATAATTCTTGGGGCAGATTTGCCCTCGTTTGACTCTTGTTGTGCCATAGGTAAATGAAGAATTCATTATACTCTGCTTTGCCTTAAAATGCAAACTATAAGATAGTAATCTGGTCTTGTTTTATACTCAAATTCAGTGTATAAAATGGATATGGTTTCCTTTCTGCAAAGAATTATTCGAGTTTCTTTTTACGCACTTTTTCTACTTGTCCCCTTAGTATTTACCGGTGATACTTCAGAATTGTTTGAATTTAACAAAATATGGCTAACATTTGGGTTAGCAGCGATTATTGCAGCAGCATGGATTAGTAAAATGCTGGTTGAGCGGCAAGTAAAAATTACCAGAACACCATTAGATATTCCTCTCATGCTTTTTGTTTTATCACAATGTATTTCTACCATTTTATCTATAGATCCTCATGTTTCTTGGTGGGGATATTATTCACGGTTTAATGGTGGACTATTGTCAATTCTTACCTATGTATTTTTATACTACGCTTTTGTTTCTAACTTTGAAAAAAAGCAAGTTTTCACAGCACTTAAAGTAAGTTTAGTTTCAGCATTAATTGTCTCTTTATGGGGACTTCCTTCTCATTTTGGCTATGATCCAACATGCTTTATTTTTAGAGGAAATTTTGATGTTTCATGTTGGACAGCGGCTTTCCAGCCAAAAGCACGTATTTTTTCAACCATGGGACAACCAGATTGGTTGGCAGCATATCTTTCTATACTTATTCCAATTGCACTAGGTTTTGGCATAGATGCAGTTAAAAGACAAAAATGGGTTAATTCTCTCTATTACTTTGTTTTAGGAGCTCTTTTTTATATTGACCTTTTATATACCAGATCAAAAAGCAGTTTTATTGCACTCTCAATTGGTATAGTTATTTTCTTGCTAGTCTACATTTTATTTACCAAAGAAAAACAAGTAAAAATAAAAATTACCGCAGGAATAATTATTGCACTTGCAGTTATAACGTTTTTTGCACAAACTCCTTTTCCGCAACTAGATAAATTTACTCTGCCAAATATTGTACAAATGCTTAATAAACCAAAACCTGTTGCAACAAATTCCGGAGCACACGCAAATCCACAAACACCTGCACCTCGTGCAAATGCTGTAACTGGAGAACTTGGAGGCACAGATTCCGGGAAAATTCGTTTGTATGTTTGGCAAGGAGCAATACAAGCATGGCTACATAACCCACTTTTTGGAACTGGAGTAGAAACATTTGCCTTTGCTTATTATTTATACAGACCATCAGCGCATAATTTAACATCTGAATGGGATTATTTATACAACAAAGCACACAATGAATATTTAAATTATCTTGCTACAACAGGGGCATTTGGACTCATAACCTATCTTGCAGTAATTTTTTTCTTTTTATTTTTAAATGGTAAATATTTTTTCAACGCATTCAAAAAACAAGACCAACTTTCTTTTGAGCAATTACTCATTTTAGGCAGTGTAACTGCGTATCTTACAATACTTATTTCTAATTTTTTTGGATTTTCCGTTGTGATTATTAATGAATACATGTTTATTATCCCCGGCATTTTCTTTTTATTAACACAAACTGGTTTAAAACAATTTGTTTTTCCTGTTCAACTCCCAAATCATAATCATGATGAATCAATGCATGCAGGTCAATGGATTGGCATGAGTATTATATGGATTATTGCATTATATTGGATTCTTGTTTTATTTAATTTTTGGACTGCAGATAAAGCATACGCATTAGGACTTAATTATGATCGCGCAGGATTATTCCAAGATGCGTATCAACCATTGCATGATGCCGTAAATGCAAGACCAGATGAACCAGTATTTTTGGATGAATTTGCTGTAAATGATGCAACATTGGCTCAAGCACTCTTTAGTAACAAAGATACTGCAACCGCACAAAAATTAGAAAAAGAAGCTGTAGCAACAAGTGATTATTTAGTAACCAATTACTCACATAACGTAACATTTTGGAAATCACGAGTCCGCGTTTTATATGCACTTGCACAAATGAATCTTCAATATTTACCCAAAGCACTTGATGCAATCAAAGAAGCTCAAAAACTTGCACCAACAGACGCAAAAGTAAATTATAATCTTGGACTTTTATATGCACAAAATAACCAAACCGATAACGCCGTTGCAGCACTTAAAAAAACTCTAGAATTAAAACCTGACTATAGGGATGCATACTATGCACTTGCGCTTCTTCTCCACCAGCAGGCAGTAAATACGACCGGAGTTGTTGTAAACCAGGCAAAAGAAGATGAAGCGGTTAAAGATATGCTCTATATTTATCAAACGCTCGCTCCGGGAGACGCACAAGCAAAAGAAGCTTTAAAAACCTGGGGACAACTTCCTCAATAACTATTCATTTTATGAAAAGCCATGATATAATTGCTTCATGAAAATAGTTCAGGCACCAGACGTAGTATTATCACAACAAGCCAAACCAATTAACAAAATAGATAAATCTATTTTGGATTTAATTGAAGAAATGAAAAAAACTCTTGTGAGTGCAACCGACCCAGAAGGTGTTGGTCTTGCTGCTCCTCAAGTTGGTAAATCTTTGCAATTATTTATTGTAAAACCAACACCAAAAGATGACTTTACAATTTTTATTAATCCAACAGTTACTCTTATGCAAGAAACAGAAAAAACAACACCCGCCAAGAAGAAAAAAGAAGATAAAAGACTTGAAGGATGTCTTTCACTAAAAGACATTTGGGGAACAGTAAAAAGAGCTCCAAAAGTTGCCATTACCTGGCAAGATGAAAATGGAACCCAAAACCAAAAAGTTTTTACCGGATTTTTTGCAACAATTCTGCAGCATGAATTTGACCATTTACAGGGTATCCTTTTCCCAAAAAGAGTTTTAGAACAAAATGGTAAACTATATAAATCACACAAAGACGAACAAGGTGAAGAAGTTTTTGACCCAATAGAATTATAATGCAAACAAATATTGTTTTTTTTGGCTCATCTGCATATGTGCTTCCAATATTAGAGAAACTGCAAAAAAACTTTGCAATTTCTCTTGTTGTCACAACAGAAAAAAATCTAACAGATGCAGTTCCTTCATATTGTCAAAAAAATAATATAGAGTACATTTCTACAACTTCACTAAAAAATGCAGAATTGCAAAAAAAAATACAGCAAAGTCGTGCTCCAATTGCAGTTTTGGCTGATTTTGGGCTTTTGGTTCCACAGTCGGTTTTAGATATTTTTCCAAAAGGAATTATAAATATTCACCCTTCTTTATTACCAAAATATAGAGGGTCTACACCTGGCGTAAGTGCTATTGCAAATGGAGATACAACTACCGGAATAAGTATTATGCTTTTAGATAAAGAGCTTGATCATGGACCGATTTTGGCACAAGAAAAAGCAGAAATTCTCCCTTCAGATACAGGAAAAGCTTTATACGAAAGACTTTTTGCACAAAGTGCTGAACTTTTACTTCCAACCTTAATAAAATATTTAGATAATAAGCTTACTTTAAAACCTCAAGATGAATCACTAGCAACATATACCAAACCCCTTACAAAAGAAAGTGGATTTATTTCTCTAGATTCCCCCCCTGCAAATTTAGAAAATATAATAAGAGCTTACTTTCCCTGGCCAGGAGCTTGGACAAAGATGACTCTTTTTGGCAAAGAAAAAATAATTAAATTGCTCCCAGAAAACATGCTGCAAGTTGAGGGTAAAAAACCAATGAGTAAAAAAGACTTTCTTAACGGCTATCCAGACGCAAAAGAAGCTCTGCAAAAATTGGGATTATAATAAAAATTAAAAAGAAATTAAGCTTGGACTGGAGCTTTTGCTTTTGGGGCTGTTGCTTCTTTAATCATTCTTAAACACTTTGTGCACAACTTCATTTTTTTCTTGTTTGTGCCTATTTGGATTCTGACACTATGAAGATTAGGTTTAAAAACCTTTCGAGATCGATTTTTTGCATGGGAAACTCTGTGTCCGTACATTGATCCCTTGCCACAGTTCATACATCGCATTGCCATAAATTTGTATGTATATGATATCATAGAATAGCCTTCAGAACAATATGGAAATCATTTTTGGGCTTATTGTACTTATATTCTCTGCTATCCTTCACGAGGTAGCTCATGGATACGTTGCAGACCGTCTTGGTGATCCTACAGCACGCCTTATGGGTAGACTCACCTTAAATCCATTAAAGCATATTGACCCCTATTTAAGCGTTATTTTACCTGCACTTCTTATCTTAAGCGGCTCACCCATTATTTTTGGCGGTGCAAAACCGGTTCCCGTTGATCCGTTTAACCTAAAAGAAGGCAGAAAGGATATGGCCTTAGTTTCTTTGGCAGGACCTGGGACCAATATTGCATTAGCCGTTATTGCTGCAGTAATTTTGCGAGCATTTCCATTTTTGACCGGTGGTTTAGTCGGAATGTTTTTAATTACAGTAGTTAACTATAACTTATTGTTGGCAATTTTTAATTTAATTCCAATTCCTCCTCTGGATGGATCAAAAATTTTCTCTTTAGTATTGCCAGAAAAAGAAGCAAGAATGTATATGTCTTTAGAAACAGTCGGCATGTTTATTCTCTTTTTCTTACTTCTTTTCCCAGTTGGCGGATTCTCCTTAAGTAGGCTTATTTTTTCTCTTTTTACCCTTGCCCACAATCTTTTGGGAGTTTAGTTGACTTCGCTTTAATAATATCCTATAATTCCACTTCTATATGGCTATTGAAAAAATACCACAAGTAGGTGGAATTGCAACAAATCTTGGAAAACGCCTCCATCATGTTAATATTGCTCATTTAAATCAAACATTGACTGCCACTGCAGAATTAGGACTTTCTTCTAGACAAAGAGAGCTTATATCACAGGCAGTTGAGCAAATTGGGCAGAAACTACCTGCAGATGTTGCAATCCCTCAACACAGAGAAGAATTAAGTACTGTACTACTACATGCGGCTATTATCTTTACTCGCTATAGTGATTTACAAAGAGCGTATGAAGAGTCAGACGGACAGGACGAAGAGAGTCTTGGCTATCTTAAACAAGTTGAGCGAATGTTATCTAGTACAAGACCTACAGATTCTTTTTATGGAGTTCCTGCAACAAGAAGAAGTCAAATAGTAGATTATTCTAGTGTTATAGTAAATGCGACAATGTCATTTGCCGTAGGATACTGGTCTGGTGAAGCAAACCCATTTGAATTACTCCCTGCAATTAGAATGGCTTCCACAAAAGCATTGGAAATAGTAGCGGAAACAGAACAGCAGGCCCATGCAGAAACAAGCATAGAAACATATTTGCAATCTCTTTCTATAGATAAAATGGCAAATAAAATTCGAGAATTGTTAACACAAACACCTGGAATTTCACCAGATGTTCTTACTAGCATGTTAAGCTCAAATTTACTTTCTGATCAACAATTACGAAATCACCTTATGGAACTTGCTTATTCCTCTCCAAGAAACCAAGCCAATTATACATTGGCCTCAGGAATTGACAATATGATGACCTTTCTTAGTATAAAAGGAGGATTTTTTGGTTCAGAAAGAACAGCAACATCTGCACAGATAGAAGATTTCATTAGAAAAACAATTTATACTACTATTCTTCTAGCATTAATAAAACAACAAAACATGCATACACTTGAATCACTACAGCAAACTAGTATTGTTAGATCAGATGCTATTCCTCCATTAGAAACTGTTATGCAAATAATTCTTCCACAAGAATCACCCTCTACTCACCCGTTAATGCAACATGCAATTGAAAACTCATATAGAATAGCAGTTCTGTTTTTACAAGAAAGAGATGGGAATAATGATTCTTCTTCTGGAAATGGCGGTCCGGGAAGACGCGGCGGTGGATTTAGACCAGGTGGAGGAACTCCAACTGGCAGTGGAGATAGGTCTGGAGATCTTTTGCAAATTGGAAGTTAGCGTTTATGCTATTGACAATTCGGGAATAAACCGCAATACTAATTTTGCTCTTTGGCATTCGATAAATTTGGCACATTTTTCCTCTACAAATTCATTGTCCTTGAAGTACTATGCCATTAATTATGGACATAGGACGAGAAACATGTAAGTAAGCTGTGGCTTATTTATTGATTCTTCTTGATTAGTACATAAGGGGAAATTACCAAAATTTTCGATACCTAAGGAGCGAATTTATTTATTATTTTTCTACAAACTACCACCTGCACGTCGGGTGCTAGTTTGTTTTTTTCTTCAGTACTGTACCTAGAGCTTTGTTTTTGATAAAATTATCCTACGTTTCTTAGTATTTTCTAATAAACGCCGTCTTAGCTCAGTGGTAGAGCAGCTGTTTTGTAAACAGCAGGTCGTCGGTCCGAATCCGACAGACGGCTCCAAAATACAGTGGCAACCGCAAGGTTTTATTCCATTTGCTTAGCTGAGTTGGCGGAGCGGTCAATCGCACCTGACTGTAGATCAGGCGACATTTTGTCTGCGGGAGTTCGAATCTCTCACTCAGCACACTGCCGAAATGGCTCAGTGGTAGAGCGAGTTCTTGGTAAGAACTAGGTCGCGGGTCCGATTCCCGCTTTCGGCTCACCATATTCCAATCAGCCATTTTCTATGATATAATTAGCTACAAGGAAACAAAAATATGCCAAAAAAAGGTGAACACAGAATTATGGTCGGTCTTACCTGCAAGGTTTGCGGACACAGAAATTATGTTACTACACGTAACAAGTTAAACACTGCAGAAAAATTAGCATTAAAGAAATTCTGCAACAAATGTAAAAAAGTTACCGATCACAAAGAAACCGAAAAACTTAAATAATCTCTCCTCTTTTTTTATTTTCCAAGATCACAATATGCTGTTTTTGTGCTAAAATACAAAAGCCTTAGGGGTGTGGTGAAATGGTATCACAGCAGTCTCCAAAACTGCTTTTCACAGTTCGAGTCTGTGCGCCCCTGCAAGTATTATGACTGAAACTCCTATTACAACAGAAAGTACACACTCTCCTGATTTTCGTCCCTGGGGAACAGAATTTCCAACAAGAGAAGCATTTACAGCATATACGTTAGAAAGACTTGCTCAGGAGCAACAAACACCTCCTTCTCCAAGAATAAAACCTGAAGATCTCTCAACCATTACTGCCCTAGATATAGCAAAATTTTGGGATATAGATTGGCAACATGTTGTTAATTCTTCACGATCTACAAAACCATATGGCAATGAACATGCGGCAATTGATTATTTGTACAATATGCTTGATGTTATGAGAACTCCAAATCATCCACAACGAGACAATATTGTTAATGATAGTTTTCTACTTAAGCCAACTGGTGAAGTATATAATGGCACACACAGAGCAGCAGCATTAATTTTAATAGGACCTCAATATATTCAAGCACATGGACTTACAAACATTGTTGTACCATCTGTTATTCATTAAAAATTTTACTCTTTTGTAATTAATGGAATTTTATCTTTTATTGCTACTACTTTAACTCCACCATTACCATCCAAGTCGGTAAATATATTTCCTTTTACAATTTTTGGAAATTCATTTACATTTCCAATTAACAATACATTTTTTAACTGAGAATCTTTTGCAAAATTAATCGGTCTAAATTCATATTTTTCAAAACTATGTGTTTCTGCATATCCGCCTGATTTTGTTCCACCCAATCTTTGATATAAAGCAGGGTCAAATTTATCATAATATAAAAATACCATATAAGATTGATACATACTGTCTTTGTTTGAAAAAATAATTTTTTTATAATTATTTTGTATAGAAAAAACATACGGTAATGCTTTTGAAAATGCATATTCAAATGAATGAGACTGATGTTTTGGGAAAACAATAAAATAGTTTTGGATAAAACTTACTAACCCTGCAATTGCTAAAATAATAATTATTGGAACAGTAATTATCCTAAATTTTTTAAACATATAGACTACATATGTAATACCAAATGCACAAAATACTTGCCAGGTCGGTAAAAAATTATAAGCTCGCATTGCATGAGGCGTTTGTGTAGCAATAGCAGCAGGAATTGGTGCTAAAAAAAACCACAAATAAAGAAGACTCTTTTTTTTGCCGCTTATTTTTTTTGTTTTAAAGATCATGAAAAAACCAACAAAAATAAATGGCAGTTCCCACCAATACAATAAGCCCATGTTGGGAGCTTTAAACATTGCATCACCGGAATTCCCAAAAAGAAAAGAAGGTTTAAAGTGATCAAAGTACCCAATGATAAATACCTTTAAGGGGAACATTCTTCTGTTGTAATAAATTTCTCCTAAGAGGTTATGCGATGAAATTGCTTGGTTATGCAGCAAAACTTCTTTATGAAACATATCCCAGTGTGCATTCGGATCGAATGTGCTTGTTCCTCTAAAACGAATAAGTGAGGCAGGAGAAAACACTGCCCACAAACAAGCAATCAGAAATATTGTTACCAATCCAACTGGTAGAAGAATTTTTTTATCTTTTATAATGGTTGTCCATAATTCTTTGCCAAAAATAAGCACTAATCCCAAACCGAATAGTGGAACCAGTGCTTGCCCTGAATAATACCCAATGATTGCTAATGTAAAGAAAAATAAAGACAAAACAAACCAATATTTTTTTTGCAAACCCTTAAGAAAAAAGAGAATAGCAAAAACAAAAAAAGAAAGACACGTATTTGATTCATGTCCTAAACGAGATATATAAATATGCCACGGACTAATTGCCAACAAAAATGTCCCCAAAAAGGCAACACCATATGAAAAAGAATTTTTCTTAGTAAACAAAAGCAAAATTATTTCATACGTTGCCCATACGGTTAGAAGAGATAAAATTGCTGCAGGCAAACGTTCTGAAACAACATTCAACCCAAAAAGACCGACAAATGGAACAACTAAAAGCAAATAGGTTGAGCGTCTATAATCATCGTATCCTTGTTGGGAAATTAACGGAAACTTTCCAAACTCATCTCCCCCAGTTTTTAAAACTGAATATGCATTATATGCAATTGATGCTTCATCGGAAGATGCAGTTGGTGGAACACTTCCTAAATTCCAAAAGCGAAGTATTGCTGCCAAAATAAGAATTGCAAATAAAATTTTGTTTTGCCATGTTAGAAAGCGCTTCATGCAATTATGATATCATTTTTAACAGTGTAAGTACTCCCATTTTTGGAACACTTCTATTGGCTGAAAAATCTCCTGATCCAATCTGCGTAAAATTACCTTTATTTTTAATATACCAATCGTAATTTTCTATAAATGTGTCTGCATTTGTTTTTAATGGTTTCCAATGCAATTTTTTCTTAATTTTTGTTGTATCTGTATACAAAGAACGTCCAATCATACTGTATTGATAGACACCAAGTGGCGAAAGATTTAATTTATCTAAAATACTTAATATAAAAAGTGCTAATGTGCTTGGTAAACAAACAATTTTCGATGTACTTTTTGCATGTTTTATAACTCTTAGATAGATTTCTTTTAGTGTTAAGATTTCATCAGCTCCAATATTATAAATATCAAATCCCCTTACTTGGCTTGCTTTCTCTAATGCGGTACAGACATCGGTAACATCGACAAATTGATATTTGTTTGATCCATCTCCCAAAACATACACTTTTTTATTGTCAGAAATAAAATCAAATAAAATTGCCTGAAGCCCTAATCTTCCAAGTCCACTAACAACTGGACAGCGAATAATTTGAATGTTTATTCTTCCCTTAAATTTTTTTAGTTCCTCCTCCGCCAAAATTTTACTTTTTCCATATACTTCTAATGGGATTGGAATCATTTCCTCTGTTGTTGGCAGTGCTTCCGGAATTCCATAGGTAACATTGCTAGAGGTAAATACAAATGCTTTTGTTTTATGTTTTACAGCAGAAGAAATCAGATTTTTTGTACCAATAACATTTGTTTCAAGCATTTTTGCGTCATTTACTTCTTTGTTCGGCATTGCAGATGCTAAATGAAATACTGTTGTAAACGGACCATAATTTTTAAAAACATCTTCAACATCGTTTTGAGAAATAATATTTCCCTTTACATATATTATATCTGTGTCATTTGCTGCTGCATGATTTTCTAATTTATCAAAAACAATAATCTTATATTTTTTTTGTTTTTGTAGGTATGCAACAAAATTTGATCCTATAAATCCAGCTCCACCGGTAATGAGTATTTTTTGAGCCATATGGGTATTATTAAAATTAATTAGCCTGCTGTCAAGGAAAATTTATTTGACTTTTTTTTGTGAGAACAAAATATGCTGCATATGAGCAATTATAGTATTTGCCCAAAGCGCATATCCAAAATCCGATGGATGAAATTTATCTTCAGAAATTGCCTCTGGATATGCTTTTGTATAAATTTTACTTTGAAAATATAAATCAACTAAAATAACATGATATTTTTTTACTTCTTCTTCTATAATTGCATTAAATTTTTTAACCATTATTTTACTAATGTGTTTTAAATAACTAGGAACTGCAGGTGTTAAAGAGAGATCAGGAATATTATTTATAACAATCTCAGCATCTGTTTTTTCAGCTAAAGTTTGTAACAAAAAATTCAAATCTTTAATAAAATCTTGGGTTTTTGTTTTATGTCGTATATCATTTGCACCAACTGAAATTGTAATTAAATGAGGTTGAAAAGCAATTGTTTTTTCAAGCTGTGCTGCTACAACATCAGAAATTGTTGCCCCGCTTTTTCCAAGAT
>DASVYQ010000153.1:0-4173 GCA_036392095.1 Patescibacteria group bacterium | reverse complement strand
TGATTATCACTGAATAAATAGGCGTGTGTCACCGAGTTTTTATACACCAGTTTAAATAATGAAAACCTCTTAGGTATTGTATCAGTATTTGACAAAATATAGTTAAAAGAATCTCCTTTTTTTGCCCATGATTCATGAACAAAAGAGAAATTTACATAATACAAATTATGATATCCATAGATAAGAACTTTATCACTATTTTTTATATGAGTTTTAAAGTATCCATCGATGTCTGCAAAATCTCCAAAGTCAAAATGCAACTCTTTTCCTAAAAATGCTTGTTTTGTCTCTCTTCCCAATATGACGGGGATAAATTTTGCATTTGCTAAAAATCTATATCCAATTGACGAGAGTGCGAGAAGAAAAAATATAAAAAGAATAATCTTTTTTATAAATCCTTTTGGAAACGCATCATAAACAATAACTACTAAGACAGAATAAACAGGAAGATATGCCAATAAAAACCTTCCTCCTCCTGTTTGAGGAGAAAAATACCAAATAATCAAAGAAAGAATAGTATATCCCGCAAGAAGTTTTATTTTTAATGACCATTTTTTAATTAAAAAAACAAATGGTAATAATCCCGCATACAAAGGAGAAATTGGATCCGGAGAAAACAGAAATGTATTTTTTAAAGTAGTAAAAATTAATAAAAGATTTAACTGTCCTAAATGGTCAGTTGGATAAATGGGAGAAAAAAATGGGTAGAAAAAATTGCCAGTATTTAGGTATGAAAAAATCCACCATGGACTAGGAATAATACATGCAATTGCAATAAATCCTACACAGTATCCAACAATTTCACCAATTGATTTTTTTTGTAAAAAAAGAATAAATACGATAAGAGGAATAAAAATACCAAGACTTGTAAATGCAATAAATTTTGTTGAAATAGCAAACCCAAGCAGAAGCGAAGAAAAAAATAAGAATTTTATCTGTGTTTTTTCCTCCCACTCAATTAAAAAATAAAATGTTAACACTTCAAAAAAAGCTCGTCCTAAATCAATATAAGCACTCACAGATTCCCACCCTACAACAAGGTTGCTATAAAATAAAATCGCTGCCATAAGAGAAAGTTTCTGGGAAAGATATTTCCTTCCAAGAAAATAAATTGAAATAGTCGTCGCTACTCCCAATGCTAAATGGATACTTCTTGCAAGACTATCATTTCCAAAAGATAACGCTGCGACGTAAAGCATTTCAATAAGCTTTGGCATATCACTGTAATACAACAACCCTCCTGGAATATGCTCAACTGCATGCCATTGTAAAAAAAGCTTTGGAAGAGTTAAGTGATACCATAAAGCATCAAATGAAATTTCAGGACCAAATACACCTATACCATTAACGAGAATTTGAACTGCTATAAGTAATAATAAAAATTTAGTACCAGCTGACTTTTTAAACAAGTTACGTACAGATATACTTGCAGCTATAATTTTTTTTCTAGTAACTAAAATAAGTAAGCCAAGAGCAATACAGGAAAAAGGCAAAAGAATACTTGTATAAAGAAGATGAAATACTCCCAAAAAGAAAATACTATAAGAAACAATTCCAAGAAAAAATGCTATCTCAAACATATACTTCCTCTACAGAGTATGTACAAAAAATACAGTGCTGTTAAAAACAAAATCCAAGCACATGCAAAAATATAAACTATTTTTTGTTCCATAATAACCACAATTTCGCCCTAACTAGATATGAATGATATGCCATAATAACTGCACTGATAAATCCTCTTATCCCATCAAAAAATCCCAACTTAATAATATAATTCTGGAAAAATTTCCCCTTTGTGTAAAAGAGTATTTGCAGCCAAGACGTTTTTATTTTATTGTTATATAATTCCTCAGATCGAAGTGTTGTATAAAAATTTATTTCCTCAAAAAATTCTTTAATAGTTTGATGAGGATAATGATCTAAAACATTTTCTAAATATCCTACAGGAGATTTTATCTCCCACGTCTCGTGTACTTTTCCTTTCCATTTTCCCTTTCCTGTTTTCCCAAGACGAAGTAACCATGCATCTTTATTTTCTCCAAAATGTAATTTTTTATTCCACAATGTATCCTGTCGTTTAATATAATATCCATTAATTTCATTTTCAGTGAGAATTTTCTTTTTTATTTCATCTGCCAAGATTCTACTTACTTCTTCATCAGCATCAACAAACAAAACCCACTCATTTGAAACAAATGAAAGCGCAATGTTTCTCTGCATTGAAAAATCATTGTGCAACTTTTCCTTAATGACTTTTGCTCCCAATTTTTTGGCAATAGCCACAGTGTTATCTACTGAATAGTCATCAAGCACTACCACTTCAGAACACCATTGAAGACTTTTAATACAAGTTTCAATATTTTTTCCTTCGTTTTTTGTTAGTATAACTGCAGTTATCATTTTTTCCTTGCAATAACAATAAATGAAACACCCACCGGAGGCTTTATTATTGATTCCAGCACTCTGAGGATAGGCACAATGCTATCAAACACTGCAACATGTTTGGGGTTCAATTGATGGTTATTGGGATCTACAGCCGCACGTACTAACCAACTTAAAAGACCAACAATATTAAAAGCATATAGTTCTTCAATTTCAAATCCTGCTTTTTCAACCTTTTGGCGTAATTCACTTTTTGAATACCTTCTGAAATGTCCTAACAATTTATCAAGTTTTGTATACGCAAATTTTTGAGAAGGAACAAGCAGTAATAATTTCCCATTTTTTTTGAGAAGTTGATTCATATGAACTAATGCTCTTTCATCATTTTCAATATGTTCTAAAACATTTATCGATAAAACACTTCTATATTTTCCTTTTTGTTTTGAAGAAATGGAGTGAGAAATGTTGAGCTGACTGGCAGAAATACCTTTCTTTCCGAACCTTTTTTTAAGTTTTTGTACCAAATCATAATCAACATCTGTTAAATGAATCCCCTGGTGAATAAAAAAAGTACTAAGGTTTCCCGTCCCAGAGCCGATTTCAATAATTGGCTCTTCTATCTTCCTAATAAAGTTACTTGCAATCCAATTGTTATAATGATGCGCGTCTTTTAATACTTCCAGCGTTGTGGTCCCTTTATATTTAGACATATTTACAAGCTAATTGTATCACAGTATACTTTTACTCATGAAGATAAAACAACTATTTTTGTGCCTATATGTTTTTAGCCTTATTATCTTCTTAGCACACTTCTTTATAGTAGGAAAAGCAGTTTATGGAGATGGAAGATACTATTACAGTTATTTACCCAGCTTGCTGATAGAACACACATTAAACCTTACTACCGCCTTCAAAAACATTGGAATTAACTCATTTACGACACCTATTGGCCTTCCAGCAAACATTTATCCAGTAGGTCCAGCAATTGTTTGGACTATTCCGTATCTCACATCTTTTTTACTATTCAACCATTCTGCCTATGGTCTTCTTCATCAGGTCTTTGTAGGGATTTGGAATGTTTCTCTTGTAGTATTAGGTCTTTATTTTCTGTATCTTTCTTTATGTAAATTTTTTGATAAAGCCACATCATTTTTAGCTATTCTCACTACATTTTTTACTACAAATCTCTTTTTTTATGGAACAATCGATGTCATAAATTCTCACAGTAGTTCTTTTTTCTTTGCGTCTCTTTTTCTTTTTCTCTGGTTTAAAAAACAAACTTTTGTTACTTCTCTTTTTCAAGGACTTTCACTTGGTATGTTAACACTTATCCGCCCACAAGACGGAATATTTATTTTGTTACCAATTTTTTCATTTTTATTTTTCAGAAAACTTCAGCTTAAAAACCTCATAACAATTATCATTTCATCAGCAATTACATTTTCCCTGCAAATGATCTATTGGCATTTTGCCTGGGGATCATGGTTTCACAACCCATACTTAACAGTTGCGCATTTTAACTTCTTTACTCCTCAAATTCTTGGAGTTTTATTTAATAAGACATCAGGACTTCTTCTTTGGACACCGCTTTTTGCAATCGGAATTGGAGGAACGATAGCACTTTTAAAGAAATATATATTTGCAATTCCCTTTCTTTTAATTTTTCTAATAGAACTTTACTTAATATCAGCGTGGAGTATCTGGTGGCAAGGCGCTTCTTATTCTGGAAGAATGTTTATTTCAACACTTCCATTATTATCCTTTGGGACTGCCTATCTTTATGAAAAGAAA
>DASVYQ010000152.1:0-2416 GCA_036392095.1 Patescibacteria group bacterium | reverse complement strand
ATTCTCCACTCCCGATGATTTTTACTGAGATCTTAATTTTTTTATTAGCAAGGTTTTTAGTTGCATAAAAAAGTGGCTCAAGAATATTTATTCTATTGATATTTCCAATAAAGACAATGGTATTCTCTAATAGTGGTTTGGCTGATTGTTTCTTCAACACATTAAATTCTGCTCCATTTGAGATTATAGAAATAGGTTTATTTGTTTTTGCATATAATTTTTGTAAAAACGTAGAAGCTACTGTTATTCCGCTTGAATGTTTTAATGCAATTCTTTCGGAAATCTCAACAAGTTTAACTTTTAATTTTGAATTATTTTCTACTTTCATTACTTCGCTGTCCAAATCATCAACATCTAATATAACCGGTGTTTTCTTTATGAACTTTAATAATAATCCACCTATTGTTATTGGATTTGGTTTGAAAATGTGTACTATGGTTGGCTTTAATTTAAAAATAAAATATATTGATGAAATTATATAAGCTATTAACCCTAATTCAAATGATAAAGCTTTAATCTGCAAAGGTCTAATTATTTTTACTCCAGTAAAATGAGTGACTTTTTCATCAATAAAGTTGGAATATTTATCAAACCGTGGTGCAACAATAAATACTTCGTGTCCTTTTTTAACCAATTCTTTTGCAAAAGATAAAGGTCTATATGAAAGACTGCTGTTAATGGTTCCTGATGTTAAAAATATTATTCTCATATTTTTGATGTTGTCATTAATAATGAATTAAACTTACTTAATTGAGTGTCAATAAGATAAGAGGTTTTAACAGTCTCATACCCGTTTTTAGATAATTTTTGCCGCAGCAATTTATTTGTAAAAACTTTATGAATAGCTTTAGCAAGTTCTTTTGGTTCATCTGCCTTGATTAGTAATCCATTGAAATTGCCTTTAATAATTTTTGATAAAGGTAAGATATGCGATCCAATGACAGGTAGTGAGTGTGCCCAAGATTCAAGTAAAAAAGTTGGAAGTGCGTCATTTGAGCTTGTAGGATAAATGACAGACACTTTTGCATTTTTTAAATACCAATCTTTTTCTTTACCAATTTTTTGTCCAACAAATGAAACGTATTTGCTTATCTCTAATTTTCTTGCAAGAGATTCATATTTTTCTTTCCAGTTGCCTTCCCCAATAACAATTATCGTAATATCCTTTCCATAGGTCTTTACGTAATAGTTAGTCGCAAAAAGTAGTGGTTCTAGTCCTTTCCAATTATGACTTTTATCTAAGCTGCTTATGAAAAGGATTACATTTTTCTTTTTACCGTCGGACGTAACCTGATACGTATTCTCTTGTCTTATAAAGTTGCTGATTACTATCGTTTTCTTTTTTAAGTTTTGTGGAAACTTTTCTTTAATAAAATCTGAAACAACAACAATTCTCTGTGATCTAAAAAAAAGATAATTTTCTGTTTGTTTATAAACCCATGCAATAAGATTAAATGGAGAAAGACCTTTTTTATAGAGTGATAAGGCGTGATAGGTAAGAATAAAAGGCGTTGTTCCTTTAGCCATTGCAGCTACATCTGCTATGAATGGAACTGGGGAATGAGCGTTTATGATGTCTGGTTTTTCATTGGTAATAATCTTTTTCATTTTAAAATACCAGAATGGATTGATAGGGGTGTTTGAAATTTTAAAAAGCGGAGCAAGTCTATAAATAGTTATTCCTTCAAGCTTTTCTTTTATATCTATTTTATTTTTATGATTTGAAGTAATTACAACAACGTCCCACTTAAAGGTTTTTTTTAAGCCTTTGGCAATGTTGTATGCATAACTTTCCAGTCCTCCAATTTTAGGATAAAAATATGGTGTTACGAGTAAAATTTTCATTGATAGATCTCCTTTATTTTTTCTGTCAGTATGTCCCAGTCATAATTTTTTGCAAAGTCTTTATATATACTCGTCCTAGGCTTTGAAGTAATATATCCAATTACTTTTTCAGAAAATATATCTTCTTTCATTGGCAAAGCATACCCATTAACTCCATTGGTGATTAAATCCTTTGTTGCATTGTTGCGATGGTTGGTTGTAATAACAGGAATTCCCGCTGCATTTGCCTCCAGTGCTGCAATCCCAAACCCTTCGCGAGTTGATGGAAAAACAAACACTTTTGATGATTTCATCAGTGAATACAAATCATTGTGGTGTTCTAAAAATCCAAGCATTTCTACATTTTTTTCTAAGTTAAGTTTTTTTATCATTTTTTTAAGTTTTGGTCTTTCAGGTCCGTCACCAATAATGATTGCTTTGACATGAGGGATAATATTTTTTACCTGATTTACAGTTTTGATAAAAAAATCTACATTTTTATTTGAGAGAAGTCTTCCGGCAAAAACAATACCAGATGAATCTTTTGCTGATTTTACTTTTTGAATGTTTTCAAAATCTATTCCATTTGGAA
>DASVYQ010000151.1:0-21590 GCA_036392095.1 Patescibacteria group bacterium | reverse complement strand
ATTTTAAAAATTTATCAATTAATTTAACAGATACAATTCAGCAATCATTTTCTTTGCTTTTTACCGGAAGCCCTCTTGAGACAACTGGGGATATGGTATCTTTTGTTAAAAATAACTATATAAATAAGAAAGAAATATTTGAAAAAATATTTTTAAATCAACAAACTTTAGTAGAGAATTTAAAATCTGCCTTAGAACAAAACAACCTAAATGAAATAAAAAAAATAATTGGAAAAGGTGAAAAAAATTTAGAAAAAATAGGAGTTGTTTCTTTATCTTCAGAAAAAATTATAAGAGATATAGAAA
Source organism: Patescibacteria group bacterium (assembly GCA_036392095.1). GTDB lineage: Bacteria > Patescibacteriota > Microgenomatia > Levybacterales > UBA12049 > PPGL01. Next base: position 21,284 of record DASVYQ010000151.1, on the reverse strand, counting down.
AAAATGGAGGAAGTGCAAAAATATGTGGAGCAGGTGGAGTTACGAAATCATCAGGAATAATTCTGGCAATACATGAAGATCAACATTTGATACAAGCAATTGCTAAAAAAAATAATATTATTTATTCGCAAGTTGCATTAGGACAAGAAGGAGTTAGAATAGAAAAATGAAAAAAATTACATCATCCGCACCGGGAAAACTAGTTTTAATTGGCGAACATGCAGTTGTTTATGGATATCCATGTATTGTTACTGCTGTCTCTTCTCGAATGAAAGTAACAGTAGAAGAAATGACAACAAATGAAGTTATTATTGATGCTCCTCAAATGAATAAATATCAGTATAAAAAATCTCTTTCTCAAATAGGAATTGGAGATATACCAAAAGAAATTAGATTTGTAGAAATCGCTATTAAAAATTTTGCAGAAAAATTTTCATTACATTCCGGAATAAAAATTACAACTGTTTCTGAATTTTCTTCAAAACTTGGATTTGGATCTTCATCTGCTGTAACTGTTGCTTGCACTCAAGCATTATCAGATTTTTTTAACTGCAATCTTTCTAAAAAAGATATTTTTGATCTTTCTTATAAAACTGTTTTAGAAATTCAAAAAAAGGGATCGGGGGTAGATGTTGCAGCGGCAGTTTTTGGGGGAACACTTTTTTTTGTGACCGGTGGAAAGGTTATAGAAAATTTACCTAATTTTTCTTTTGATTTAATTGTAGGGTATACTGGTGAAAAAATTGATACGGTGAGTCAATTAGAAAAAGTAAAAAAAGAAGCAGATAAGCATCCCGAGAAAATAAAAAATATTTATAAACAAATTGAAGGATTGGTATTGCAAGCTAAAAAAGCTTTTGAGGAAAATAAATTTATTCTTTTTGGAGAACTTATGAATCAAAATCACGTTTTATTGCAAAATCTAGGCGTAAGCAATAAAAAACTTGACGCCATGGTTACTTCAGCAGTTATGGCTGGTGCATATGGTGCGAAGTTATCTGGAGGTGGAGGAGATTGTATGATTGCAATTTGTCCTAAAGAAAAAAGGAATACTGTTGAGTCAGCTATTATAAGGGTAGGTGGAGAAATTATTCATGTACAACCAAATGCTCAAGGAGTAAAATGAGAAAAATGAAAAAAACAGCAATTGCGCCATCTAATATTGCATTTATTAAATACTGGGGAAGAAAAAACGAAGCACTTCGTTTACCTGAGAATGCCAGTATTTCTATGAATTTAAGTAATCTTTTAACAACAACAACCGTGGAGTTTCTTTCCACTCTCAAAAAAGATGACATTACTATTAATCATGCAAAAAATGAAGTACAAGAAAAAAGAGTTATAGAGCATTTAGATAGAATTAGAAAAATTGCAAACATACAAACATTTGCCAAGGTAGTATCTGTAAATAATTTTCCAACCGGAACAGGACTTTCCTCATCCGCATCTGGTTTTGCTGCTTTAACTATTGCCGCTGCTGCAGCTGCTAGTCTTTCTCTTTCTGAAAAAGAATTATCTATCTTTGCAAGACAAGGTTCAGGTTCTGCTTGCCGTTCAATTCCAAATGGATTTGTTGAATGGAAAGATGGAGATACAAGCGATACTTCATATGCTGTTTCTCTCTATCCTGCAAATTATTGGGAGATTGCAGATGTTGTTGCGGTTGTTAGTAGTTCTCAAAAAGATGTGCCATCAGCAAAAGGACAATCACTTGCTCAAAGCAGTATATTTTTTGAAACAAGGAAAAAAAACATGTCTCAAAAAATTACAGATTGCAAAAAATTCCTACAAGAAAAAGATTTTACAAAATTTGGAGAACTGATAGAACAAGAAGCATTAGAATTGCATGCAATTTATTTAACCTCAAAACCATCATTAATTTATTTATTGCCCGAAACATTACAAGTTATTAAAGAGATAAAAAAAATACGAGAAAATGGTTTGGCAATTTACTTTACGTTAAATACCGGGCAAGATGTTCATATAATTTGTCTTCAAAAAGATATAGAAAAAGTAAAACAACTTATAGAAAAAATTCCAGAAGTAAAAAAAACAATAGTAAACTACCCCGCAACTGGTGCTACACTGGTAGAGAACGATTTATTTTAATATGACAAATCAAATTCCAAACCAACAACTATTATTGGTCGATACAAATGATAAATTTTCTGGAAAATATGCTGATAGAGCGAGTTGCCATACTGGAGATGGTTTGCATCACAGAGCATTTGTTGTTGTGTTATTTAATAAACATGATCAAATTCTTTTGCAAAAAAGAAAACATATGTTATGGGACGGATATTGGGATGTAAGTGCAATTAGTCATCCCTTGCATCTAGAAAATCATGATGAGTCATACGAAGAAGCAGGAAAAAGGGCTTTACAAGATGAAGTTGGTATTCATGATGTAAAACTTAAAAAAATTGGAGGGTTTAATTACTTTGCCAGAGAAGGAGATTATTGCGAAAATGAATATTGCGCGGTGTTAACCGGAACTTATGACAAAGAAGTTACTCCAAATCCAGATGCTGTGTATGAATATGTGTGGAAAGATGTCAAACAATTTTTAACAGAGTGCGAACATCATTTGCTGGCATATACTCCATGGGCACTTTATACTGCAGAGATATTAAAAAAGAAATAGTCACTTCTCAAATCTTGCAAAAATTCCGGTAGAAAGAAGTCGCTTGTTTGTTTTCTCTTGCAAAACCAATTCTCCAGATGTTATTGTTCCGCCTAAATCTCCTAAATAATCCTCTAAAACATTCTGCAACATAAGGCTAGATGAAGAAATTGCATAAGCATTCACAATAACAAATAATGGAGAATCGGATAACACTTGTTTTACTAATTCCATGAGTTTTGGAAAATCTACATTAAATTTCCAAACTCTGCCATCGGGACCATGTCCAAAAACTGGGGGATCTAAAATAATGCCATCATATTTTACTCCTCGTTTAATTTCTCGTTGGGTAAATTTAACTGCGTCATCTAAAATCCACCGAATTGATCTATCTGTTAGATTACTCGCTTCTTGATTTTCTTTTGCCCAAGCAATTGTTGGTTTACTTGCATCAACATGCGTAACTCTTGCTCCGGCAGCAGCTGCTGCAAGAGATGCAATTCCAGTGTAGGCAAAAAGGTTTAGTACAGAAGTAGGTTTTTGTGCTTTTTGAATTTTTTCTATAATAAAATCCCATTGCAGATGTTGTTCTGGGAAAATTCCTGTATGTTTAAATGGAGACATTTTACTCCAGAAAGAAAGATCTTTATATGTTACCAACCATTTGTCAGGTAACGTATTTTTTCTAACCCACTGACCTTTATCTTCAGTCACTCTTTTAAAAATTGCGTCTGCTTTATCCCATTCTGAAAGTGGCAATTTTCTTTTCCAAATAATTTGCGGATCTGGTCTTTGTAAAATGTAATTTCCAAATTTCTCTAATCTATATCCATTTCCGCTATCTAATAATGCATACTCTTCCCAGCCGGTTGTTGATAAAATTTGCATAGATGTATTATACTATATATATAAAGAATTAATTTTTTCTTTATCGAGAAAAGTAAAAAAGGGTATTGACGAAGAAAAAAAAATAATTTATAATGCATTTAGTCTCAAATTGATTGAGACATTATTTTTTAAAAACTATGGCCGATACAAAATTTCAAAGAACAAAACCACATCTTAACATTGGAACCATTGGTCACGTTGACCATGGTAAGACAACAACAACTGCAGCAATTGCAACAGTTTTAGCAAAAAAAGGTTTAGCAGCAGCAAAGAAATACGAAGATATCGATAATGCTCCAGAAGAAAGAGCTCGAGGAGTCACGATTAACATCTCCCATATTGAATACGAAACAGAAAAAAGACATTATGCTCATATTGATGCTCCAGGTCATGCAGATTACATCAAAAACATGATTACTGGTGCAGCTCAAATGGACGGAGCAATCTTAGTTGTTTCAGCACCAGACGGACCAATGCCTCAAACACGAGAACACATTCTTTTAGCACGACAAGTTGGAGTTCCAGCAATTGTTGTTTACCTTAACAAATGCGATATGGTACAAGATCCAGAACTTTTGGACTTAGTTGAAATGGAAGTCCGAGAACTTTTAACAAAATACCAATATCCAGGTAATGATGTACCAATAATTCGAGGATCATCTCTTAAAGCATTGGAAGGCGATCCAGTATACGAACAAAAAATTATGGAACTTATGGATGCAGTAGATAGTTATATCCCAACTCCAGTCAGAGATACAGATAAACCATTCTTAATGCCAGTAGAAGACGTTTTCTCAATCAAGGGTCGAGGAACAGTTGTAACTGGAAGAATTGAAAGAGGAATTGTTAAAGTTAACGAAGCAGTAGAAATTATTGGAATGAAAGCTACACAACAAACAGTTGTAACTGGAGTAGAAATGTTTAGAAAGCAATTAGATGAAGGTCAAGCAGGAGATAACGTAGGTCTTTTAATTAGAGGAATTGAAAAAAATCAAGTAGAAAGAGGACAAGTAATTGCAAAACCAGGATCTATTACCCCACATACAAAATTTGAAGCAGAAGTATACATCTTGGCAAAAGAAGAAGGCGGAAGACATACACCATTCTTCACAGGATACAGACCACAATTCTATATTAGAACAACGGATGTTACCGGTAATGTTGCATTACCACAAGGCGTAGAAATGGTTATGCCAGGCGACAATACAAAAATGAATGTAGAACTTATTGTACCAGTTGCTCTTGAAGAAGGATTAAGATTCGCTATTCGAGAAGGTGGAAAGACAGTAGGAGCAGGAGTTATTACAAAAATCATTGCATAATGCAGTGATTTTTGCTTATAACCGCCTTAGGGCGGTTTTTTTATACTCAAATTGCTTGATTAAAAGTAAAAAAAGGCTGTCATAATCAGCAAACTGTAGACAATAGTGAATCAATATTGTATAATGACAGATACAAAAGAGATTGCTCTTTGATATACATATACTATGCCAAAAGGAAGAATTAGAGTTAGACTTAAAAGTTACGACGCACGCGTTATTGACGCTTGCTGCCAACAAATTTTAGATACCGCAATAAGAACCGGTGCTAAAGTCGTGGGTCCAGTACCATTACCAACAGAGAGATCAGTATATGTAATCAACAAATCCCCATTTATTGATAAAGACGCTCGAGACCACTTTGAGATGAGAATTCACAAAAGACTTATTGATATCGTTTCTCCAACAGAAAAAACAATGGATTCCTTATCTCATTTAGAATTACCAGCAGGTGTGGACGTTGAGATCCGCATGTAAAAGCTCCTTAAGATATATAGTACTGCCACTTTCTAAAATCTTACACATTTTGAGGCTAAAATAAGGCTATATACCTATTGCGAGTTTCTTACCTATTTGGTACAATTGTGCTTGATGATCCATTCCTTAATCGGAGGTGACATTAAAGGCTAGCTTCGGGGAAACAGCTCTTACAGAATAAGAGGTGGCCCGATGGCCACTTTTTTGTCGTTTAAAGGGGTAAAAATATGCACGGAATTATTGGTAAAAAACAAACACAAACACAAAGATTTTTAGAAGACGGAACACGAATTCCTGTCACTCTTATTGAGGTTAACAGTAATCCAGTTGTCATGGTCAAAACCGCTGACAAAGATGGATATGTTGCAGTCCAATTAGGTTACGGAACAAAGAAAAATCCAAGTAAAGCAATCGCAGGACACAGTAAAAAAGGAGCAGTCGAAAAAGCTCCTTCTTTTTTTGCAGAAGTACGATTTCCTGTAGATGCAAAAGTAGAAGATTTACCAAAACCAGGAGATAAAGTAGAAGCATCAGCAGTTTTAGAAGCTGGTGATTTAGTAGATGTTACTGGAACAGCAAAAGGAAAAGGTTTTGCCGGAGTTGTAAAAAGACATAAATTCCGAGGAGGACCAAGAACTCACGGTCAATCAGACAGAGAAAGAGCACCAGGTTCTGTTGGTCAAACAACAACACCAGGAAGAATTTACAAAGGAAAAAGAATGGCTGGTAAAATGGGAAACCAAACAGTAACTTTACAAAACCTTGAAATTGTAGAAGTAACACCAACCAGCGTAACAGTTAAAGGTTTAGTTCCAGGTGTTAGAGGAGCAATGCTTTTTATTAAAAAAATAGGTAAAAATAAAAAGTTTACTCCCCTTTTTAAAGAAGCACAAGAAACAGTAGAAGAAGCAAAAGAAGTAAAATCAGAAGAAGTAGTAGCAGTTGCAGAAGAAAAGAAAGCATAAGACTATGGCAGAAACTAAAAAAACAACAGTTAAAAAAACAACAGCAAAAGCAGTAAAACCTGCAGTTAAAAAAGTTGTAAAAGAATCTCCAAAAATGGAGAAAAAAGAAGGTACTTTGACAATTAGTGTATTAGATGCACAAGGAAAAGAGACTGGAACAATAAAACTTCCAGAAGTAGTATTTGGTGCAAAAGTAAATACAACTCTTATAGCACAAGCTGTTAGAGTTTATTTAATTAACCAAAGACAAGGAACTGTTTCTACTCTTACACGAGGAGAAGTAGACGGATCAACAAGAAAAATCTACAGACAAAAAGGAACAGGTAGAGCAAGACACGGTGGAGTTAGAGCTCCTATCTTTGTTAAGGGAGGAGTTGGACACGGTCCAAAACCAGTTGATTATAAAGCATCTCTGTCTCAAAACATGAGAAAAGCAGCATTATTTGCAGCATTATCTAGCAAAGTAAAGAATAGTGAAATAAAAGTAGTAACAGGTATTGAAGGCATGAAGAAAACAAACGTATTTGCAAAAGCATTTGCTGCCTGGGGAGTAAATGCAAAAAACAGAAATGTTTTATTTGTATTACCAGCACACAATGAAGAATTATTTAAAGCAACACGAAATTTAACAGGAGTATGCATTACACCGGCAAATATGCTTAATACTTATGAAGTATTAAAACACAAGACAATTGTTTTTGTAAAAGACGCAGTAGACGCAGTAGAAAAAACATTTGTAAATAAAAAATAATATGAATCCTATTTTACGACCAGTTATAACAGAAAAATCAATTATGGATGCACATAATGGGAAATATGCATTTGTCGTTAAAAGAGGAACAAAAAAAGAAATTATTAAAAAAGCAGTAGAAAAAACATTTAATGTTCACGTTGTTTCTATAAAAACAACATTAATAAAAGGAAAGTCAGCTCGATTTGGTAGTAGAAGAACAGAAAAAAAGTTTAGTCCGGTTAAAAAAGCAGTTATTATAGTCAAAGAAGGCGAAAAAATTGGTATCTTTGAAGCTTAAGGGAGATTTTGATACAATATGAAGCAGTTAAAAGTAATTAAAAAGAAAAATTCAGGAAGAGACCAAACAGGTCAAGTTGCAGTCCGACACCAAGGTGGAGGAAATAAGCAATTTTTAAGACTTATTGATTTTAGACGAGATAAAGAAATTCCTGGAAAAGTAGTTGCTATTGAATATGATCCAAATAGAAACTGCGAAATTGCTTTAGTACAATATGGTGACGGAGAAAAAAGATATATTTTAGCACCAGTTGGATTAACAGTTGGAAGTACAGTAGCAGCAGGAAGTGACGTAGATATTAAAATTGGTAATGCATTGCCACTCGCAAACATTCCGGTTGGAACAGTTGTTCATAATGTAGAATTAGTTGCAGGAAAAGGTGGACAAATTGCAAGAGGAGCAGGTGCAGGGGTTATGGTTTCAGCAATTGAAGGAAACTATGCTCATATTAAATTACCATCAGGAGAGATTAGAAGAGTACACAGTGGTGCAAAAGCAACTATTGGACAAGTTGGAAATTTAACTTGGAAAGATAGAGTTTGGGGAAAAGCAGGAGCAAAAAGACATTTGGGTATTAGACCAACAGTTAGAGGAGTTGCTCAAAATCCAAGATCTCATCCTCACGGAGGAGGAGAAGGACGATCTGGTATTGGTATGAGTACTCCAAAAACCTATGCAGGTCGCCCAGCAGTTGGTAAGAGACGAAGACCAAATAAATATTCTGACAAGTATATTGTACAGAGAAGAAAGAAAGCATAAAAATTATGAGTAGAAGTGCAAAAAAAGGACCATATATTGACGAAAGACTTATGAAAAAAGTCTTAAAACAAAAAGAGACTGGCGATCACAGTCCAATTAAAACTTGGGCAAGAGCATGCCAGATAGCACCAGAATTTGTCGGACATACAATGGCAATACACAATGGTAAAAACTTTATTAGTATATTAATCAGTGAAGCAATGGTTGGACATAGACTTGGTGAATTTGCACCAACCCGAACCTTTAGAGGTCACGGAAGAATCGTTGCCCGAGAAATTAGTAAGACATAAAAATAAAAAAATATGACAACAGCAATTGCAACAACTAAAGCAGTAAGAATAAGTACAAGAAAAGTGAGACTTGTAGCAGATGCTATAAGAAACATGAGTGTTTCTGATGCCCTCACAACACTTGCTGTAACAAACAAAAGAGGAGCTGGAATTTTAGTAAAAACTATTAAATCAGCAGTTGCAAATGCAGTAAATAATGCAAAGATGGCAGAAGACAAACTTATGATTGCTAGATTAGATGTAAATGAAGGACCATTTTTAAAAAGATATCATGCCTCAACAAGAGGAAGAATTCATCCTTTTAAAAAGCGAAGTACACATATTACCGTTGAGGTAAAGGAAGCAGGTAAATAATATGGGTAAAAAAGTAAATCCAATAGCATTAAGACTCGGAACCGTCTTTAATTGGCAAAGTAGATGGTTTAACAACAGAGACTATAAAGGAATGGTCCTGGAAGATTATAAATTGCGAGAAGCATTAATGAAACGATTAGCAACAGCAGGAGTTGCAAGAGTAGAAATTGAAAGATCAATCAACAGTATGAAATTATTATTATTTGTTTCAAGACCAGGTATGGTTATTGGAAGAGCTGGAACAGGCTTAGAAGATTTAAAAAAATATGTTGTCAGTCTTTTGGCAGAAATAAGCCCTAAAAAAACTGGTAAAAATGCACCAAAGATTGATATTAGAGTTGAAGCAATTAAAGAACCTAACTTAGATGCATATTTGGTTGCAAAAAATATATCAGAACAATTGGCAAAAAGATTACCATTTAAAAGAGTCTTAAATCAAAATGCAGAGCGAGTTATGGCAGCAGGAGCAAAGGGAGTTAAAATTGGTTTAGCCGGAAGAATTGCAGGATCAGAAATCGGAAGAAAAGAAAAAATTCAAATGGGAACAGTACCATTATCAACAATTCGGGAACCAGTGCAATATGCAAGTGTTCCATCATTAACAAAGAAAGGATATATTGGCGTTAAAGTTTGGATAAACACAGGCGAAAAAAACGCATAAAACAAAAATATGTTATTACCAAGAAGAGTTAAATATAGAAAACAACAAAGAGGCATGATGCGGGGAGTTGCCCATGCAGGTACAACTTTAGCATACGGAGAATTTGGTTTGGCAACAGAACAAATGGGTTGGATTTCTAGTCGACAAATAGAAGCAGCTAGACGTGCAATTACCCATTACACAGCAAGAGGTGGACGTGTATGGATTAGAATTTTTCCAGACAAGCCAATAACCAAAAAACCACCTGAGGTTCGTATGGGAAGTGGTAAGGGAGATGTTTTTGAGTACGTAGCACCTGTTAAAGCTGGAAGAATTATGTTTGAAATGGGCGGAATAGATAGAGCAACAGCATATGAAGCATTAAAATTGGCAGCATACAAATTGCCAGTTAGAACAAAAATTATTGAGAAGGAGACAAAATAATGGCAAAAAAGATTATTAAAAAAGAAGAAAAAAAAGAAACAAATAAATTCTCAGAATTAAGAGGTAAAGTAAAAACTGCAAAGCAAGAATTATTTGCAATGCAAATGGATAAGGCACAAGGAAAACTTAAAAACACAAGTTCTTTAACTCTTAAAAGAAAGGAGATTGCAAGGCTTTTAACAGCGTTGCGACAAGTAGAACTAGCATAATATGAAAAAGCGATTTATAGGAAAAGTTACATCAGTAAAACAACAAAATACCGTGGTTGTTGAAATAACAAGAAAAGTACAACATCCATTGTATAAAAAAGTATTAATTAAAACAAAAAAAATACAAGCAGATACAGCAGGACAAAAAATAGAATTAGGTCAAGAAGTAACAATTGAGGAAACAAGACCAATTTCTAAAACAAAATACTTTAAAGTAGTGGAGGTTAAAAAATAATATGGTACAGCATAGAAGCATGTTAATTGCAGCAGATAATTCAGGTGCAAAATTATTGCAAGTAATCCACATTTTTGGTGGATCAACCAGAAAATTTGGAAGATTAGGAGACATTTTAAACTGTGTAGTTAAAGATGCTTCTCCAACTGGACAAGTAAAAATTGGAGAAATTGTTAAAGTAGTTTTAGTTAGAACAAGAAAAGAAGTACGAAGAAAAGATAGTTCTTTTGTTAGATTCTCTGACAACGCAGGAGTGGTTATTGATAATCCAGATGATAAGAATCCAAAAGGAACACGTATTTTTGGACCAATTGCTCGAGAAGTTAGGGACGCAGGATTTACAAAAATTGCCAGTATGGCAATAGAGGTAGTTTAATATGAAAATTTTAAAAAACGACGAAATAAAAATTATTAGAGGCAAAGATAAAGGAAAAACAGGAAAAATTGAAAAAGTCTTTGCAAAAACAAATAAAGTATTGGTTTTAGGTGTCAATGAGTACAAAAGACACATGAAAAAAAGAACACAAGATGACAAATCACAAATTGTCACCATAACAAAACCATTACCAATGGCAAACGTTGCTCTTATTTGTCCAAAATGCAAAAAAGAAACTCGAGTAGGATTTAAAATGGAAAAAGATGCAAAAGTCAGATTTTGCAAAAAATGTGAAAAAACAATATAAAAATATATGGCAGATTTAAAACAATTTTATACAAACGAAGTAGTAGCAAAATTAGAAAAAGAATTGGATATTAAAAATCCAATGGCTGTACCTGCATTGAAAAAAATAGTCGTTAACATTGGTGTAAAAAATGCAACAGCAGATAAAAAAGCGATAGAAGCAGCAGCAGAAGTTTTAACAAATATAACAGGTCAAAAAGCAAAAGTAACGGCTGCTAAGAAGTCTATTTCTTCTTTTAAATTAAGAGAAGGAGACAAAATTGGCTTGGTAGTTACCCTTAGAGGAAAAAGGATGTATGATTTTTTCGAAAAACTTGTTAAAATTGTACTTCCACGTATTAAAGATTTCCGTGGGGTTAAGAAAACAAGTTTTGATTCAAAGGGAAATTATACACTAGGGCTTGCAGAATACATTGTGTTCCCAGAAGTCGACACTGGAAAAATTGATAGAATTCAAGGGTTAGAAGTTGTTATTGTTACATCAGCAGAAGATAACAAACAAGGATTTGCATTATTAAAGGCACTTGGAATGCCTTTCCAAAAATAAGGAGAAAATATGGCAAAAACATCAAACGTAGTACGAAATAAACAAAAATTAAAATTTAAAGTAAGATACAAGAATCGATGCAATCTTTGCGGAAGAAATAGATCTTATATGAGAAGATTTGGAGTTTGTAGAATTTGCTTTAGAGAATTAGCAAACAAAGGAGAATTACCAGGGGTATTAAAAGCCAGTTGGTAAAAAAATTATGAAATATACTATTGGAGATTTTGTTATTAGATTAAAAAATGCAGTAGCAGCAAGACGAAAAGTTGTCTCTGCTCCACATGCAAAAATTATAAAAAATATTGCTAACCTTTTAGTAAAAGAAGGATATCTTAAGAATGTTAAAGAAACAATTGAAGATGGCAAAAAAATTGTTACAGCAGAAATTGTATACGACAGAAAAATGCCAATTTTTACAGACGTTAAAGTTATTTCAAAACCATCACTTAGAGCATACAGTACAAAGATTGTATTAGAAAATACACAAAAAAGAGCACTTGGAACCTTGGTTGTTTCAACAAATCAAGGTTTAATGATTGGGAAGGAGGCACTCAAAAAGGGTCTCGGTGGAGAAATTCTTTTTGAAATTTGGTAATGTCTAAAATCGGCCGAATGCCTATAACAATCAAAAGTGGTGTCACAGTAGCAATTTCTGGTCAAACAGTAACTGTTGCAGGACCAAAAGGAAATACATCTTACCAAATGCCAGAAGGTGTAACAGCAAAAGTAGAAAATGATAGAGTTTTGGTTTCTCAGGTAAATCCTGGAGAAGAAGCAACAAAAGCATTATTTGGATTAGTTAGAGCAACAATTGCAAATTTAATTAAAGGTGTCTCAGATGGATTTGAGAAAAAATTAGAATTATCTGGAGTTGGATTTAGAGCACAAACCAGTGGAACAGAATTAACATTGTCTGTTGGTTTTACTCATCAAGTAAAATTTCCAGCACCAGCAGGAATTAAATTTGCAGTTAATGAAGGAACAATTACCGTTATTGGTACAGATGCAGCATTGGTTGGAAATACAGCTGCTAGAATTAGAGCAATCAGACCACCAGAACCATACAAAGGAAAAGGAATTAAATATGCAGGTGAAAGAATTCGACGAAAAGCAGGTAAAGCAGCAAAAGCAGTAGGAGGAGCAGGAGCTAAATAATATGATAATTAAAAATGCAAAAAAACAAAGAAAAATAAGAATTAGTAGTGCCTTAAAAGGCACAGCAGAACGCCCAAGACTTTCTGTTTTTAGATCAAACAAGCATATGCATGCACAGTTAATTGATGATCAAAAACATGTTACAATTCTTGGAGCAACAGAAAAAAATGTAGCTGGTATTTCTGGGAACAAAACAGAAAAAGCTAAAAAATTAGGAATGGAATTAGCAAGTTTAGCAAAGAAAAAAAATATTACAAAAATAATTTTTGATAAAGGTTCATATAGATATCATGGAAGAGTAAAGGCATTAGCAGACGGAGCACGAGAAGGAGGATTACAATTCTAATATGGCATTTAATAATAGACAACAAAGAAATCAAAACCAAACACCACAGACTCCAAGTGAGTTTGTAGAAAATGTTATCCAAATTAATAGAGTTTCCAAAAAAACAACTGGAGGGAACAAAATTGGATTTGCAGTATTAGCAGTTGTTGGAAACAAAAAAGGAAAAGTTGGAGTAGGTCATGCAACAGCAGCAGATGTAGCTTCATCTATTAGAAAAGCAGTAACAGCAGCAAAGAAACACTTTATTGAAGTACCAATTGTCAGAGGAACAATTCCTTTTGAAGTACGGGTTAAAAGGGGGGCAGCAAAGGTTATGTTAAAGCCAGCACCAAAGGGATCTGGTATTATTGCCGGAGGAGCTGTAAGAAGTGTTGTCTCTGCCGCAGGAGTAGAAAATATTTCATCTAAAGTTTTGGGAACAGATAATAAAGCAAGTAACGTCTATGCAACAATTGAAGCATTAAAACAATTAGCATACATGCAAAGAAAATTTAGTGTAAAAGCACAATTAAAAAAATAATATGAATTTACATACATTACCATCAATTGTAGAAACAAAGAAAAGAAGACGAGGACAAGGTCATGGATCTGGTCGAGTAAAAACAGCAGGTAGAGGACAAAAAGGACAAAAAGCTCGAGGAGATATTGACTTTGGTTTTGAAGGAGGAGCATTGCCTCTTTTAAAGAGAATGCCATTCCTACGAGGAAAAGGAAAAAACTTTACTATTAAACCAAATCAAGAAGTTATTAATGTTGACGCATTAAATAAATTGCCAAAAGGAACAACAGTAGACATTAAAGCATTAGTAAAACATGGTTTGGTTAAGGAAGTAGCTGCAGAAAAATATGGTGTTAAAATTTTAGGAAACGGAAAACTAGAAGTTGCTCTTACAGTAGCACTGCCTGTTTCAAAGAGCGCAAAAGAAAAAATAGAAAAAGCAGGCGGAAGTATTAAATAACGCTGTCTCATGAATAACATTCTTGCAGTTTTTGCCCGTAGCTGGCAAACACCCGAAGTTCGTAAAAAACTTATCTTTACCGCAATTATATTTGTAGTTTTTAGACTTTTTGCTCACATTCCAGTTGCAGGAGTTAATGTTGCAAGTCTTAAATCTCTTTTTGCACAAAATCAATTTTTAGGATTATTAGATATTTTTTCAGGAGGTACATTAGCTAATTTTTCTGTCATGGCTTTGGGACTTAATCCATACATCAATGCCTCAATTATTTTTCAATTATTAACCATGGTTTTCCCAAAAATTGAAGAAATGCAAAAAGAAGGAGAAGCAGGTCGACAAAAAATAAATCAATATACAAGAATGGTAACGGTTCCTTTAGCTTTACTGCAGGCATTTGGTATGTATGCATTACTTCGAAGTCAACATATTATTGCAACATTGCCCATTCTTAATTTGTTAGCATTTGTATTAACTATGACAGCCGGAACTATGTTTTTGGTTTGGCTTGGAGAATTGGTTACAGAAAGAGGAGTAGGTAATGGTGTATCACTTCTTATTTTTGCCGGTATCGTAGGTCGTCTTCCTGTTGCATTTACCCAAACAGCATCAACAAGTTCTAATCAAAATTTTATGAATGTTCTTATTTTTGCAGGACTTGGTATTGTTGTTATTGCATCAATTGTTATTATTAATGAAGCAACAAGGCAAATTGCGGTTTTTTATGCAAAAAGAGTTAGAGGCAACAAAACAACAGGTGGAGAATCAACACATTTGCCTCTTAGACTTAATCAGGCAGGAGTTATCCCAATTATCTTTGCTGTTTCATTAGTATTAATGCCATCAGTTTTAGCAAATTATTTTTCTGCTTCTAAAAATGTCTTTTTCCATAATGCAGCACTGTGGTTATCAACAACATTTGATCCCAATGGTTGGGTTTATAACGGATTATATTTTGTTTTAGTTGTTGGTTTTACCTATTTTTATACTGCTGTTGTTTTTAATCCAAAAAAGATTTCTGAAGAAATTCAAAAATATGGAGGATTTATTCCCGGAATTAGACCAGGGGGACCAACTGCAAATTACTTAAATTATGTGTTAACAAGAATAACGCTTGCAGGTGCACTTTTCTTAGGTATTATTGCAATCTTCCCCGTTTTTGCTCGGGCAATTACTGGTATTCAAACATTACTTCTTGGTGGAACTGGAATTTTAATCGTTGTTAGTGTAGTATTAGAAACGGTAAAAGCGATTGAAGCACAACTCGTAATGCGTAATTACGAGATTTTTGATAAATAGTATGAAACTAATTTTAATTGGTATTCAAGGATCAGGAAAATCAACACAAGGAAATTTATTAACAGAAAAACTTCATGTTCCGTATTTATCAACCGGACATATTTTTAGAACATTAGCACAAGAAAAGACTCCACTTGGTCGTTATATTAAAGAAACCATGAATGCAGGGTTTTTAATTCCAGATGAAAAAACATTAGAAATTGTTAGAGAATATCTTTCCCGTTCAGAATACGAAAAAGGATATATTTTAGACGGATTTCCCCGAACCATAAAACAAGCTGAAGAATTTAAAAACGGTGTAGATAAAGTTGTCTATTTAAAAGTTTCTGACAAAGAAGCATTGTGGCGACTTTCTTTTAGAAATTCTGACCGTGAAGATGATACATTAACTGCAATTAAAAAAAGAATAGAATTATTCCATAAATTTACAGAACCTGTTATTGATTACTACCGACAAAATAATATGTTGGTCGAAGTTGATGGAGAAAAATCTATAGAAGATATCTTTAAGGAGATTTTGGAAAAACTTTCCCTTCAATAATTATGCCCACGTTTGTACTTGCCTTTGTTGGAATGCCTGGAAGCGGAAAAAGTGAAGCGTCGGCATTTTTGCATAAAAAAGGAATCCCAATTGTCCGGCTTGGTGATTTAACAGAAGAAGTTATCAAAGAAAAAAATTTACCACTAACTCCGGAAAATGAAGAAAAAACAAGAGAAGCTCTACGAAAAGAATTCGGAATGGGAGTATATGCAAAAAAGGCAATAGAAAAAATTAGGTCATATCTAAAGCAAGGGTCAGTTATAATAGATGGACTATACTCTTGGGAAGAATATCTTATACTAAAACAAGAATTTCAAGAGTTACAATTAGTTCATGTATATGCAGAGCCAGAAGTACGTTACGAAAGATTATCAAAAAGAAAAGTCCGTCCCTTCACAAAAGAAGAAGCAAGAAAACGCGATATTGCAGAAATAGAACATTTGGCAAAAGGGGGACCAATTGCAATTGCAGACTTTTGTATAATTAATAATACAGCAATAGAAAGTTTATATGTCCAATTAGGTATAATTGAAGAAAGGATACAAAAATGATACCAATTAAAAAGCCAAACGAAATAGCAATTATGGAAAAGGCAGGTAAAATCCTGGCAGATGTGTTGTATGAAGTATGTCAACATGCCAAACCAGGAGTTTCAGAAATAGAGCTAGATAGAATGGCAGAAGAACTCATTGTTAAAAGAGGGGGCGAGCCTGGATTTAAAAAGGTAGAGGGATACCATCATACGCTTTGTGTAGCCACAAATAATGTGGTTGTCCATGGGATACCAGGCAATTATAAGCTCAAAGAGGGAGATATTATAGGTTTGGACTGTGGCGTGTATCTTGAAGGGTTTCACACAGATATGGCAGAAACAGTCTATGTTGGTGATAAATCTAAGATGCCTGAGGATATTAAGCGATTTCTAGAGCTTGGCAAGCAGGGTATGTTAGCTGGTATTGAGCAGGTAAAGCCCGGAAACCGCGTAGGACACGTTTCTAAGGCTATACAGGACATTATAGAGAAAAAGGGCGGCTACGGGGTTACGAGAAGCCTTATTGGCCATGGAGTTGGCCGTGAACTGCATGAAGATCCAGAGGTCCCAGGCTATTTAGAGGGTAAAATTGAAAAAACTCCCCTTTTACGCCCTGGAATGACCATAGCAGTTGAGGTTATTTACAATATGGGAAGCCCAGAGGTTATGTATTCAGGTGAGGATGATTGGACAATTGTGAGTGCAGATGGAAGCTTGGGAGGCCTTTTTGAGCGCACTGTTTTGGTAACCCCAACAGGGCATAAAGTCATTACAGAGAGCTAATTGCTCTTTGAATGAGTATTTGCTATAATAAATACTCACAAAGGTTTTTAAATGGCGCATCAAGGTTCAATTGAATTAGAGGGAGTCGTTTTAGAATCACTCCCAAATACGTTATTCCGAGTACAACTGCCAGATGGGTCAGTTGTCCTTTGTACGTTGTCAGGTAAAATGAGAATCAATTACGTAAAGATTCTCCCAGGAGACAAAGTACGAGTAGAAGTAACGCCATATGACAAAACCAGAGGAAGGATAACTTATAGACTATGAAAGTACAAGCAAGTGTTAAGCCAAGATGTGCAAAATGCAAATTAATTAAAAGAAAAGGAGTTTTGCGTGTTGTGTGCGAGAATCCTCGACATAAACAACGACAAGGCTAAATTATGAGAATTTCAGGAATGACTATACCAGATGAAAAAAGAGTAGACATTTCTTTAACCTACCTTTATGGAATAGGTCGAAGTAATGTCAAAGGAATTTTAGAAAAGGCACAAGTAGATGCATCAAAAAGAGTTAAAGATTTATCAGAAGAAGAACAAAAAAGAATTTTAGATGCAATATCTAGTATAAAACTTGAAGGAGATTTGAGAGCAGAAATATATGCAAATATTAAAAGACTTCGAGATTCTGGCTCTTACAGAGGAATGAGACATGCAAGAAACTTACCAGCAAGAGGACAAAGAACACGAAGTAATGCTCGTACAAAACGAGGAAAGAGAATGACAATTGGAGCTATTAAAAAAGAAGTAGCAGCAAAGATGGAGGCTTCTGCAACAGCAAAAGCTAAATAAAATATATGGCAGATGTAAAAACAACAAAAACAGTAGCAAAAAAGAAAAAAGTTGGAGCAATAATTACTCCAAAAGGGAAAATTTATATTACCGCAACATTCAACAATACATTGGTTACTATTACCAATGACAAAGGAGAAACAATTTCATGGAGTTCATCTGGTGCATCTGGTTTTAAAGGTGCTAGAAAATCAACTCCATATGCAGCAGGTTTAGCAGTAGAAGAAGCAGCAAAGAAAGTTGTTCCATCAGGATTAAAACAAGTTGATGTATTTATTAAAGGCCCAGGATCTGGTCGAGATTCAGCATTAAGAGCTGTAAAAACAGCAGGACTTTCTATTAGTAGTATTTCTGATGTAACCCCTATCCCACACAATGGGCCAAGGGCAAAGAAAAAGAGAAGAGTTTAAAAATATATGGCAAAATATACTGGACCAAAACATAGATTAGCACGAAAAGAAGGAGTCAATTTAATTGACAAAACATCTGCATCTTTGCAGAGAAGATTAAATATTACTCCTGGAGTTCATGGTGCAAAAAGAAAAAGAAAACTTTCAGAATTCGGTGTACAACTTAGAGAAAAACAAAAAGCAAAAACAATGTACCAGGTTTTGGAAAAACAATTTAAAAATATGGTACATACAGTATCTGCTAAAAAAGGAGATACAGGAGAACTTATTATCGCAGCACTCGAAACACGACTTGATAATGTTGTCTATAGATTAGGTTTTGCAAAAACTCGATTTATGGCACGACAATTAGTTTCTCACGGACACATTACAGTAAATGGTAAAAAATTAACAATTCCATCATATGCAGTTAAAGAAAATGATGTTATTGCTCTTTCAGCAAAAATGCAAAAAAATCCACAAGTATTAAAGCTTTTGGAAGAAGAAAAAGTAGTTTTGCCATACTTAGAGAAAAAAGGAACAGTTGGAAAACTTGCTAGAATGCCAAAAAGAGCAGATGTTGAAGTTCCATTTGATACTAATTTGATTGTTGAATACTATTCAAGATAATGGTATAATACGTTTTATGATTGATCCAATTTTTACAGTTAAAGAAATTACAAATACAGGCGATTACGCCAAGTTTGTCATTAGTCCACTTGAACCAGGATATGGATATACCTTGGGTCATGCAATGCGACGAATTCTTTTAACATCTATTCCAGGTGCAGCAATTACATCGGTAAAGATTAACGGTGTAAAACACAGATTTTCAGCTCTTCCAGGTCTTAAAGAAAATATTGTAGATTTCCTTCTTAATGTAAAAGGTCTTTCAGTAAAGTTAACAGGCAGTAAAAAATCAGGAACATTAACTATTTCAGTAAAAGGTCCAAAAGAAATTACAGGTGCAGATGTAGAAGCATCAGATGGCGTAGAAGTAGTAAATAAAGATCACTATCTTGGATCTCTTTCTGATAAAAAATTAGAAGTAGAAATGACAGTAGAAGAAGGATTTGGATATTCATTAGCAGAAGAAAGACCAATCGGAGAATTAGGCGAAATTCCAACAGATGCAATCTTTACTCCAATTCAAAGAGTAAATTACACAGTTTCAGCAACTCGTGTAGGTCGAAGAACAGACATGGATGAATTAACTCTCGAAATCTGGACAAACGGATCAGTTTCTCCAAAAGAAGCAATGGATGAAACAGCAAAAATCTTGGCATCATACTTTACTCAAATTTTTGAACCAAAAACAGCTACTCCAACAGAAGGTGTTGTAATAAGTCCAGCAGTTTCTGATGATTTGTTAAAATTAACAGTTGATGAATTAGATTTACCAACAAGAATTTACAACAGTTTAAGAAACGGTGGAATTGAAACAGTAGGACAACTTTTGGGAACACCAAGAAAAGATTTAGTATCCATGAGAAACATGGGTGCAAAATCAATTGCAGTAATTGAGGAAAAACTTCGAGAAAAAGGTATTTCATTAACAGTCTAAGCGACCACACGCGCAATTTTATCACGAAAAAATAAGATGTGAAGGTTGCCGGATGGGCGCTTTTATAATATTATGAGGAAACAAATTTTCGGAAGACAATTACAAAGAGATACTAATGAAAGAAAGGCTTTATTTAAAAGTCTTATGGAAGCGTTGGTAATTCATGAAAGTATCCAAACAACAGAGCCAAAAGCAAAAGCAATAAAAGGCCAAATTGAAAAATTAGTTACCAAAGCAAATAAGAATCCAGATGCAAAAAGACAATTACAAAGATATTTTGCACCAGAAATTTTAAATAAATTTATGACAGATGTTGCACCAAGATTTGCACAAAGACCAGGTGGATATACAAGAATTATAAAATTAGGAAATAGATTAAGAGATAATGCAAAAATGGTTATAATTGAATGGGTAGTTAAAAAAGAACCAGTTGCAGCAGCACCAAAAACAGAAAGTAAACCAGCAGAAAAAACAGAAACAGTAGAAGCAACAGCAAAAACTGCAAAAGAGAAAAAAGAAGTCAAAAAATCAGCAAAAAAAGAAACTAAAAAGAAAGAAGTCAAAAAATAATCTATGAAAAATGCACAAATAACAACACCGACAAAAGCGAATGATATTAAAAGATCTTGGCATTTAATTGATGCAAAAGGAATGGTTTTAGGAAGAGTTTCTGTAGAAATTGCAAAATTATTAATGGGGAAATCAAAACCATATTTTGTAAAAAATCTTGATTGTGGAGATTATGTTGTTGTTATTAATGCAAAAGGTGTTAAGTTAACAGGAACAAAAGCAACAACAAAAACATACTACAGACACTCTGGATATCCAGGTGGATTTAAAGGTGAAAGATTTGATGAAATTATGAATAGAAAACCAGAAGATGCTATAATTCATTCAGTAAAAGGGATGATTCCACAAAATAAATTAAGAGCAAGTATGTTAAAGCGATTATATGTTTTTGCTGGAGAAACACATACATATCAAGATAAATTGAATAAATAAAAATATATGGCAGACGAAGTAAAAAGAAAACAAAAAAGAGATTACACATATGCAGTCGGACGACGACGAGAAGCTGTTGCAAGAGTCAGACTTTATGGAACAGTAAAAGAAGGTCTTATGTTTGGAGAAACCCCAGTTGTTAAAGGCCAAATTTTAGTAAATGGAAACCCAATAGAACATTATTTTCCAGGACCTGTTTCAAAAGCCAAATACATGAAGCCTTTAATTGTTACAACAACAGATGGTAAATTTGCTTTAACCATTAAAGTATCAGGTGGCGGAAGAAACGGACAATTAGACGCTACAGTACTTGGAATTGCCAGGGCACTTTCTGCACATTCTTCAGAAAAATACAGAAAAGCATTAAAAGTAGAAGGTTTATTAACAAGAGATCCAAGAGCAAGAGAAAGAAGAAAAGTTGGAACCGGTGGAAAAGCACGACGTGCAAAACAATCTCCAAAGCGTT
>DASVYQ010000150.1:0-2789 GCA_036392095.1 Patescibacteria group bacterium | reverse complement strand
AGAACAATAATAACTACTAGATTTTTCACAATATAATTATACTACTTCCTGTCAAACAATACGTTTTATTCGTAACTGAATTATTTCTTCTAATAACTCTTTTGGAATTGGCTTATCAAATGGTACTTGGATTGCCCCTTTTGAAGTTTTGTACATTTTTAATTTGTCTTTTAATTTCTCAATTTCTTCTGAGCCATACGGATAAATGCCAATATGATTTTTATGTAAATTAAATCCTAAAAATGGTTTTCCTTTGTAGGTCAACGCAGGCATTGAATAGCTAATTACTTCTTTTGCATCTGGAACAACTTCTAAAGCAATCATGCGGATTCTTTCTAATTCTTGTTTTTTTGAGGGGTCGAAATTTTTTATATATTCGTCAATTATGCTCATTACATGTCCATTGGGGTAGCTAATTGGAAATAATTTCCGTCTAAATCTGCAAATGTTGCCAATTTCATTTTTGGATCTTCTCCTGGATTATAAGGCTTGGCAATGACTGTTGCACCAAGTGCTTTAATTCTTTCAAATTCTTTTTCTACATCTGTTGTCCTAAAGTTAAGTAAAATTCTCTCTGGATTTTGGCTTTTGCCTTTTACTTTGTCATGAGGACCAATCATAAAATAAACTTCTCCTACTTTGTAACCGTAATATCCGCCTTGTTCCCATTCTGGTTTGGTTTGGAAAACTTTACTATAAAACTCATTGAGTGCTTTTGGGTCTTCAGAAAACAATAATATGGAGTCGAAGGTAAGCATAGTGCTATAAAAAGATAATAAACGGAATACGTATTTTTGTCAACATGAATAATGTAAAAATTATTGATTTCCTAATTCTTTTGTTAAAAGTTCTAGAGTGTTTCTTTTTGCCTCTTCCACACTAATTTTTGCTCCCTTTGCAGCCTTTTTAAAAGTATCTTCCGTAATACTATCAGGACTTATAACAACTGTTGGTTCATTGCATCCACATTCGTAACACATATGTTATATTTTATTATATTCTTTGGTATTTTTTATACCTTCTATTTGCGCCAAGTGAGTTTGGATATGTTTTTTTGCAATATTAAAAATATCAAAAAGCGTTACTTCCTTTCCATCTTTCATTGCTTTTCTTTCCCATTCTTTTTTTGTTAACAGTTGTAGAAGTGCAAATGTAGATTCTCTTTGTAATTTAAACCAATTAAGTGCAAGTTTGTAATCCTGTTTGTTATAAAACATATTGTTTGCCCATTGTTCTTGGTTAAATGGGGTAAGCGTTGGGTTTTCTTCTGCAATTATTCTTCTAATTCTTTCGCAAAAAATCATTTCCGTATCTGCAATATGCACAATTACTTCATGAATACTCCATTCTGTTAGGGAAATTTTAAAATCCAGTTGTTTGGGAGAAAGATTTTTAACTACTTTTATTAGATCTTTATAGGCGGTTATATATTCCAAAAAATCTTGTTTGCTAGGAACCATAACTGTAATTAATCATAGCATACTTGATTATTTTTTTATCCAGAATGAGCTCTTCTCACTTTTCCTAATGCATATTCTATTGCATGTATTGGACCAACTGTTAAAGGATTTTTTGCATAATTAATAATGGCTGTTTGGCGTCTAATTCGTCTCAGTCTTAGCATAACGTCTTCGCTTGTAGGAATTCCCTGAAGTTTTTCCCACCTGCCATCATCTAAACGGCGCACTTCTCCTCTTGCCTCATATTCTGCAAGGATTTCTGTAAGTAATTCTTCATATTGTTGCCTACTTCTATCAATAAGCGTTTGAATTTTGTCTGGGCGTTCTACCCGCAAATCTGCCAAATAGCTAAGAGATACGTACGCCCCAACCAAATCAGTTACAGAAAATTGAGCTTGCTGCAAACCAAGAGCCAATTTTACTCCATCTACTCTTGCCTGGTGAATAGCAGCATGTATTTCTCCCATTCTTTCATCATTTTGAGCAATTGGGCGAATGGCAACTTTCTGCATTCGTCCTGCAACATATAACCCAAAGCCACCTTCACCGCTTTGTTCTCTTTCTGCAAGTGCACCATTACATCCTTTTACAAAATTTGCTCTGGAAATAACGGCATATTTAACGTGTATTGGTTCACCGTCTTCTTGTGGAATTGTTGTTTGGTAAAAATTAAAGCCTAATTGGTTAAGTGCATCATGAAACCTTGCCGATCTTGGTCTACCAAAATCATGCCCATGTTGGGGAATATTATCTCTATAAAATTGCAGCGTGTCTTCAACAACCAGTATCAAGTCATAACTGCTTGATGGCTTGGCATCTCCTGTTACATGAGAACCATATTCAATGGCACAAACTAAATTGTCGCCAGCTCGGCGTATAGCCTCATTTGCCAACATCATACTAACTCTATCAGGAAGATTAGGGTTAATATGAGGACCAGTTGCTGGTCTTGCTTCTATAGCTGTCATCGTGAGGCATTATACTACTAATTCTACAAAAAGGTAAGTTTGGGTAAAAAGACATAAATATTCTAAACCTTCCAACCTCTTGGACAAGCAACTAGCTTAGTTACTTTTCTCCTAATTCTTTTTTTAGAAGTTTTAGGGTTTCTCTTTTTGCTTCTTCTACACTAATCCCTGCTCCCTTTGCAGCTTTCTTGAATGTTTCATCCGTAATACTGTCTTCACTCATAATGGTATTTGTATGTCCACATCCGCACTCATAACACATAGACAACACCTCCTTTCATAGACTTGTTATTCATATAACTAATATTCTTTCTCAAAATATTCTTTTAACACGATTGCGTCATTATGCTCTTCATCTTTT
>DASVYQ010000149.1:0-4447 GCA_036392095.1 Patescibacteria group bacterium | reverse complement strand
AGTAAATCTTATGGTACAATGGGAGCATAAATTAGGTATGGAAAATAATGACTATACTGTCCTTATAACTGCATCAGGAAAGGGCTCGAAATTAGGAGAACTAACAAAATTCATTAATAAAACTCTTGTTCGAGTAGGTAGGAAACCAGCAATCTCTTATATTATTGAAAGGTATCCTAAGAATACAAACTTTGTTATAACACTTGGTCACTTTGGAGACCAGGTTAAAGATTTTCTTGAAATTGCTTATCCCCAAAATAAGTTTACTTTTGTTAACGTAGATAGGTATGAAGGAAAAGGTAGCAGTTTGGGCTATAGCCTTCTAAAAGCAGCACCTTATCTACAAAAACCTTTTATATATCATGCATCAGACACAATTGTGTATGAACGAATTGCAAAACCTACAAGTAATTGGATAGGGGGATTTAACGGTATTGGTTCTTCCAACTATACCTCTTTTAATGTTTTAAATAATAGAATACAAAAAATTTTAAATAAAGGAATCATTGATCCAGATTATCTCCATATTGGTCTTGTTGGAATATCTGACTATGAAAAATTCTGGAAATTTCTTGAAGAGTTACATAACTCTAATATTTATAAGGATGAGTTAGCAGACTTTCATGTTTTGAATGAGATGATTGCAAATGGTGCAGAATTTAAAATTAGGGAGTATAAAAAGTGGGATGATGTAGGTAATTTGGATGCTCTACAACGTGCTCGTCAGAATATTAATGAGCCATTCCAAATTCTTGAAAAGCCAAAAGAATCAATTTATTTTATAAATAATAATGTAATAAAATTCTTTTCGAATGAGGAAAATGTTCAGCAAAGAGTTAAGCGAGCAAAGATTCTTAAGGGTTTAGTACCTTCAGTTAAAAAAGTTACTAAAAATTATTATATGTATGGGTATGTAAAAGGGGAATTATATGCCGATATCGCAAATGAATCTAACTTTTCAAAATTACTTAAATGGGCTTTTGACAATCTCTGGAAACCTTCAAACGAAGTAAGTAATAATCAGTTTAAAATGATTTGCTATAATTTTTATTACCAAAAGACAAAAAAAAGAATTAATGAGTTCTTAAAAACACGATCTTTAATTGACCAAGAAACAATAATCAACGGAGAAAAAACTCCATCTTTAGAAAATCTATTATCTCTTGTAGATTTTGATATGTTATCTGATGGTATTCAAACAAATTTTCATGGAGACTTTATACTTGATAATATTATTAAAACAAAAAATGAGTTTATACTTTTAGATTGGAGACAGAATTTCGGAGGGCTTCTAAAATCTGGAGACATTTACTACGACCTGGCAAAACTTAATCACAATTTAATTATTAATCATAATATAATTAATAATAATTTGTTTTCTATTAAACTTTCCAAAAAAAATGTTACATATGAAATTTTAAGAAAAGATAATTTGATACACTGTCAAAAGGTTTTATTTGACTTTATTGAAAAGAAGGGGTTGAATTTAAAAAAAGTAAAATTGCTTACTGCAATTTCTTGGCTAAATATGTCTCCTCTTCATCTACATCCCTATGATTCATTTCTTTTTTTCTTTGGAAAACGAGAATTATGGAGGGTAATTAATGAAAAAGAAAATAAATCCTAAAATATTTCTGATTGATGTTGATGGAGTCTTTACCGATGGTAAATTCTACTACACTGCTGAGGGGAAGGTTATGAAAAAATTTGGACCAGATGATAATGATGCACTGAGTTTTCTTAGAGGAAAACTAGAAATACATGCAGTTTCAGGGGATAAAAGGGGTTTTAATATTACAAAAAAAAGAATTGAAGAAGATATGGGCATTCCCCTTTCGTTAGTTAGTACATTTGATAGAATAAAATGGATAAACGGGCATTTCAATCCTCAAGAAGTAATTTATATGGCTGATGGAATTTTTGACTCTATTGTCTTCGAAAAAGTTGCATATAGTATTGCTCCAGAAAATGCTTTTTTTAAAACAAAAGAAATTGCAAATTTCGTCACAAAAGCAAAAGGTAGTGAAGGTGCAGTTGCGGAAGCAGTTCTACATATTTTAAATAAATTTTTTGATATTGAATTTGATATACATAACATAAATTTGAACCACGGAAGTGGTGCTTGGGAAAAATGAGATGGAATACATTATTCGTAATACAAGTATTATTACTGGGAAAAAGAACCTAGAACATTTACTTTCTTTTAAAAATTTTCCTGTGTTTATAGGAGCAACTACTCAATTAGAAAATAAAGATTTTTTTGCGGATTTATCATTTTCTATTGATAAGGATTCAGGAATAATTCAGCTTGATAAATTAGTATCTCCAGATATAATATACTCTGAATATCATTCCGAAGCCTTGGGGAAAACGTGGGAAAATCATCACAGAGAATTTATTAAATTTATATCTAAATATAAATTTTCATCAGTGCTCGAAATAGGTGGATCAAACGGTTCTTTGGCCAAGGCATATATTAAGAATTATAAAATAAAGAAATGGACCATTGTGGAACCAAATCCTACAATCACTAGTACTAAAATTATTGAAGTAATTCAAACTCTTTTTGATGAACATACAAAAATAAGAGAGAGCGTTGATGTTGTTATACACTCTCATGTATTAGAACATATTTATTCCCCAAGAGATTTTCTATCTCACATATCAAAATTTCTAGAGAAGGGGAAGTATCATATTTTTTCTGTCCCCAATTTATATATGTATTTAAAGAATAAGCAAAGTAATACTATTAATTTTGAACATACGATTTTACTTACAGAATATTTTATTGACTATCTTCTTCCTCTATATGGATTTAAAGTAATAAAAAAGAAAAGATATTTTGACCATAGTATTTTTTATTCAACAAAGAAGGTTGAAAATAAAATTGTAAAAAAGGTAACTTTATTTTGTGGAGAAAATAAATATGAAGAGTATAAATATCTTTTTCTCAAAGCAGTTGCTGAGGTAGATAACTTTGTAGATAAGATTAATGATGAAATAAAAGATATCAAAGAACCAGTTTATTTATTTGGAGCTCACGTATTTTCTCAAATGCTTATATACAGAGGAATTTCCAAAAAGGTTATAGCTGTGTTGGATAACTCTGCTATAAAACAAGGGAAAAGATTATATGGAACTAATAAAATAATTCTTTCGCCAGAAGTAATCAGAAGTTACGAACATCCTACAGTAGTTTTACGTATTGGATCGTACCAAAACGAGGTTCGGGAGCAACTGAGGAAAATAAATAGAAACGTTAATATACTCGAGTAACGTAATCTATTAATTATGATTTTATATTTTGATAGCTATATTACAGATATTCCACTTCCAGGTAGAGATAGGAATCTACTGAAGGAAAATATTAGAGAAAATTGTAACGTTTACAAAATGCCTGAGAGACTTGAAATAGCAAAATATGTCCTTTCAAGTTATACTTTATATCCATGGTCAAATGTCCTTATTCGTTATGAACTTGATGATAGAACATTATATAAGGAGTTTGATAAATATATTAAAACATTATTTCCTACAGCAAAAATTTTACACAAAAGAAGTGATAACCAGAAAGAGTATAGAAAATCATTAAAAATTCTAGAATCTTGGGGAGATCCTTGGATCTTTTACTCGCCTAATAATGATCATCCATTAATTTCATCTATCAATAATATTAGTCAATATTTAGATGAATTAATAGTGTTAGCAAGGAAGTGGCAGAAACAATATAGATTTGTCTCAATAATGTATTCACATTTTAGTGAATTTATTTCTTTACCAGTCTTTAATACTCCTCAATATCTATTATACGGTAAAGAAAGTAAAATTTTAGAAGAGAATGATTATGCAAAGATATACTTGGTGTCAAATGGAGATTTTTCCTCTGTCCAGATTACGTCTATAAATCTATTGAAACATTGGTTTAATTCAGTAAATTTATCAGGTAAAAAAGTAATTAGAGCAGAAGATACAATTCACGATGTAAGAGTATCAAATCAAGTTATAATAGCTCCTAAAAAAATTATTTGTGCTCATTTTGATGGGTATGAGCATTTACTTGGTAAAGTGAATGAAATTATGAGTGATCAAATACCTCCATTATTTATTCCTAAAGGATTTTTTACAAACGAAATTAAAATTTCGTATGGGTTTTCAAAGTATAATCAAAATTGGATAAATATCAACCCAAGTTCCTCAAATTATAGCTTTAGAGATCAAAAATATGGAACTGATTTAAAAATATCACTTAATCAAATACCATTATTTTGGAGATCTCATATATCTGTTCTTAAAGTCAACTCGGAAATCAATCAAGAAGTTTTTAATAAAAGCTTAATAAAACAACGGAAAATTTTAGAAAATCCTTGGTTAATTTCATCAAAAGGGATAAGTATTAGTACTGTTAGATTTTTCCTTAGAATAATGGGTTTTATAGTAAATATTAGAG